>NZ_VWWG01000062.1:0-37590 GCF_011753085.1 Burkholderia sp. Tr-862 | reverse complement strand
TGCTCGCCGGCGCGCCGCACGCGTGGCTCGTCACGAGCTCCGAAGGTGTGCGCAACCTGCACGAACTTGCGCGCACCCACCTGAACGACGCCGAGATCGAAGCGCTGAAGCATGCGCCGCTCGTGACGCCGCACCCGCGCATCGAGCAAACCGCGCGCGCACTGGGTTTTGATAGGATTACGCTGACCGGCGCGGGCGATGAGCGCATCGTCCGCGCGTTTCGAACGATGGCCGACGAGGCCGTCCAACCGGCGACAGCCGCACCGGTGACTAAACGCATGACAGATACCAACGATTCCAAAAGCGTCGCTTCCCAGCCGGCCGCTGCCTCCGCGCCGCCGCCCAGTCCCCCTTATCTCGCGCAATCGCCCGCGCGCCGCGGCAGCAGCGCGGCGCTCTGGTTCGTCGTCGTCGTGCTCGGCTGCGCCGCGGGCGTGGGCGCCTACGCGCTGAACCGCAAGGTCGACCGGCTCGACGCCACGTTCGTCGCGCGCCAGAAGGCGCTCGACGCGCAAACGGCCGAGACCCGCATGAAGACCGAGCAGGCGCTCGCCGGCACGCACCAGGTCGACACGCAGCTCGCGCAGCTCGACGGCAAGCTCGCCGACGCGCAGAGCGCGCAGCAGGCGCTGCAGCAGCAGTACCAGGACCTGTCGCGCAACCGCGACGCCTGGATGCTGGAAGAAGTCGACCAGATGCTGTCGAGCGCGAGCCAGCAGCTGCAGCTCACCGGCAACACGCAGCTCGCGCTGATCGCGCTGCAGAATGCCGACGCGCGCCTCGCGACATCGCAGAGCGCGCAGGCCGTCACGGTGCGCAAGGCGCTCGCGCAGGACATCGAGAAGCTGAAGGCCGCACCGTCGGCCGACCTCACGGGCCTCGCGATCAAGCTCGACGACGCGATCGCGAAGATCGACGCGCTGCCGCTGTCGGGCGAGGCGATCGTTCCGCACGCGGCGCCGAAGGCCGCGCCGGCCGATGCCGCATCGTCGGTCGCGGCGGACACGCCGCGCTGGAAGGTGTGGTGGCATGACTTCTCGGCGGGCCTCGGCGAACAACTGAAGGGCCTCGTGCAAGTGCGCCGGATCGACAATGCGGACGCGATGCTCGCGTCGCCCGACCAGGGCTACTTCGTGCGCGAGAACGTGAAGCTGCGCCTACTCACCGCACGGCTGTCGCTGCTCTCGCGCAACGACACCGCGATGAAGGCCGATCTGCATGCCGCACAGGCGTCGCTCGGCAAGTATTTCGACCCGGCATCGAAGGACACGCAAACCGTCCAGGATCTGCTCCGGCAGGTCGACGGCGCATCGCTGACGGTCGCGGTGCCGAACCTGAACACGAGCCTGAACGCCGTTCAGCAGTTCAAGAGCCGGGGGTAACGATGACGCTTCGAGGAATCGTCTGGCTCGCGATCCTGTTCGGGATCGCCGCGGCACTCGCCACCGTCGGCCGTTTCGACGCGGGGCAGGTGCTGCTCGTCTATCCGCCGTACCGGATCGACGTGTCGCTGAACCTGTTCGTGATCACCATCGTCGTGCTGTTCATCGTCGTGTACGCGCTGCTGCGCATCGTGCGCAACATCTGGCGCATGCCGCAGCGGGTCGCCGCGTATCGTGCGCGTTCGCGCAACGAGAAGGCGCAGGCGTCGCTGCGCGATGCGATCGCGAACCTGTATGCGGGCCGCTTCTCGCGCGCCGAGAAGGCCGCGCGCGACGCGCTCGCGGTCGATGCGAACCAGGGCGCCGCGAGCCTCGTCGCGGCGACCGCCGCGCACCGGATGCACGAGTACACGCGCCGCGACGACTGGCTGTCGAAGGTCGATGCACCCGAATGGCAGGACGCCAGGCTGCTCGCCGCGGCCGACATGCGCGCGGATGCACGCGATGCCGACGGCGCGCTCGCCGCGCTGGCCGACCTGCAGGCGGGCGGCAAGCGCATCCATGCGCAGCAGGTTGCCCTGCGCGCGCAGCAGCAGTTGAAGAACTGGGCCGAGGTGCTGAAGCTCGCGAAGGCGCTCGAGAAGCGCGAGGCGCTGCATCCGGCCGCGGCCGTGCGGCTGCGCCAGCAAGCGGCGGAGAACCTGTTGCGCGAACGCCGGCACGACCCGGACGCGCTGCTCGAAGTGTGGCAATCGCTGTCGCCGCTCGAGCGTCAATCGCCGCGCCTCGCCGATCTCGCGGCCGAACTGCTGGTGCCGCTCGAGCGTCGCCCCGAAGCGCGCCGCATCGTCGAGGACGCGCTCGCGCACAACTGGGATGCGCGGCTGCTGCGCCGCTATCCGGATACGGCCGGCGGCGATGCGCTGCCGCTGATCCAGAAGGCCGAAGGGTGGAAGAAGGATCACCCGGACGACGCCGACCTGCTGTTCGCGCTCGGCCGTCTCTGCCAGCAGCAGCAGCTGTGGGGCAAGGCGCAGTCGTTCCTCGAGGCCGCGCTGAAGCAGGCCGACAACGAGGCGCTGAAAGTGCGTGCGCACCGTGCGCTCGCACGCCTGTTCGAGCATCTCGGCGAAACCGACAAGGCGGCGAAGCACTACCGCGAAAGCGCGCTCGCGATTACCGTGGTCTGACGCGGCGGCGGTCACCTGCCGCGCGTGGAAATGCCCCGAACGCCCATTGGCCTTCGGGGCATTTTTTATCCGGTGCCGCCTGGCAGGCCGGCCCGGACGCCGTGGTTCGCGCGCTTTTGCAGCACGGCGCCCGCGAGCGCGCTGTCGAGCCGGTAGACATCGTCGTGCGGCGCATCGGCGGGGGAGGGGCGCGACCCGGTCGGCTTCATGCTCGTGCGCGAGTGCGACGAGGTCCCGCCCACCGCATCACTTGTCGACGAGCCGCTTCGGCACCGACAGCGCGAGTAACCCGCCGAGCACGAGGAACGCGGCGAGCATGTACATGCCCGCGTCGTTGGCGCCGGTCGCCTGCTTGAGCCAGCCCATCAGGTACGGGCTCAGGAAACCCGCGAGGTTGCCGATCGAGTTGATCATCGCGATGCCGGCCGCGGCCGCCGCGCCGCCGAGGAACGCCGTCGGCAGGCTCCAGAACAGCGGCAGCGTCGTCAGGATGCCCATCGTCGCGAGCGTGAGGCCGAGCATCGCGAGCGCCGTCTGGTGCGCCCAGATCACCGACAACACGAGCCCGAGCGCGCCGAACGCGGCCGGAATCGCAAGGTGCCAGCGTCGTTCGCGTCGCTTGTCCGCGCTGTATGCGATCAGGATCATCGTGACCACCGCCGCCGCATACGGAATCGCCGACAGCAGGCCGATCGTGAACGTGTCGACCACGCCGGTCGCCTTGATGATCGTCGGCAGCCAGAAGCCGACGCCGTACAGGCCCATCACGAACGAGAAGTAGATGAGCGCCATCAGCCACACGCGCGGGCTCGCCATCACCGCGCCGAGCGGCAGGTCTTCCTTGGTCGCTTCCTCCGCGTCGACGTTGCGCGCGAGCAGCGCCTTTTCCTCGTCGGTGAGCCATTTGGCCTTCGAGATCCGGTCGTCGAGCGCGAAGAACACGAGCACGCCGGCCAGCACCGACGGGATCCCTTCGAGCAGGAACAGCCATTGCCAGCCGTGCCAGCCGCTCACGCCGTTGAACGCCTTCAGGATGAAGCCGGAGATCGGTCCGCCGATCACGCCGGACAGTGCGACGGCGGTCATGAAGAAGGTCGTCATCCGGCCGCGCCGGTGCGCGGGATACCAGTAGGTGAGATACAGGATCACGCCGGGGAAGAAGCCGGCTTCGGCGACGCCGAGCAGGAAGCGCATCACGTAGAACATCGCGGGCGTCGTGACGAACATCGTCAGGATCGAGATCACGCCCCACGTCGCCATGATGCGCGCGATCCAGACGCGCGCGCCGACCTTGTGCAGGATGATGTTGCTCGGGACTTCGAACAGGAAGTAGCCGAAGAAGAAAATCCCGGCGCCGAGCCCGTAGACGGTGTCGCTGAGATTCAGGTCGCTCGCCATCTGCAGCTTCGCGAAGCCGACGTTCACGCGGTCGAGATACGCGACCACGTAGCACAGCAGCAGGAGCGGCGTGAGCCGCCACGACACCTTGCGGTAGGTTGCTTCCTCGAATGCGCCGGACGAACCCGGCAGCGACTGCATCGATGTAGCCATGTTGTCTCCTGTCCTTGTCTTGTCATGTGCCGGAGCCGGCGCGTCGGCGCCCGATCCGGTGTCTTGCGAAGCAATGCCGATGCGTGGACGCGCCCGGCGATGCCGGCGCGCGCCATCACGGTCGTGCGGCTAGATGCAGCGCCCGCCGTCGACTTCGAGACAGACGCCGGTGATGAACTCGGCTTCGTCGGATGCGAGGTACAGGGCCGCGTTCGCGATGTCCTGCGGCGTCGAGAAGCGGCCGAGCGGAATCGTCGCGAGGAACCGGCGGCGATTCTCCGGCGTGTCCTCGCAGCCCATGAACTCGGTCATCAGGCCCGTCTCGCC
This sequence comes from Burkholderia sp. Tr-862, assembly GCF_011753085.1. Lineage (NCBI taxonomy): Bacteria > Pseudomonadati > Pseudomonadota > Betaproteobacteria > Burkholderiales > Burkholderiaceae > Burkholderia > Burkholderia sp. Tr-862. The sequence continues at coordinate 33,140 of NZ_VWWG01000062.1, read as the reverse complement.
GAGCACCGGGTTGATGCAGTTCACGCGGATCCGGTCGGCGCCGAGCTCGGCCGCGAGCGACTTGCTCGCGGTGATCATCGCGCCCTTCGTGCTGTTGTACCAGACGAGGCCCGGGCGCGGCCGCACGCCGGCCGTCGACGCGACGTTCACGAACACGCCGCCGCCCTGCGTGCGGAAATACGGAACCAGGGTCTGTACGCTCCAGAACAGGCTCTTCATGTTGACGGCGTACACGCGATCGAACTCGGCTTCCGTCACGTCGAGCACCGGCTTGTTGCGGTGCGTGGTGCCGGCGTTGTTCACGACGATCTGCACCGCATGGAAATCGTCGAGCGCGGCCTGCAGCAGCGCGCGCCAGTCGGCGTCCCTGGACACGTCGCCCGCGACCGCGATCGCCTTGCCGCCCGCCAGCGCGATCTCGCTCGCGACGCGCTCGGCCGCCGCTCCGTTCAGGTCGTTGACGACGACGTTCGCGCCTTCGCGCGCGTAGGTCTTCGCGATGCCCTCGCCGAAGCCCGAGCCGCCGCCGGTGACGATGGCCGTCTTGCCGCTCAACCGCATGGTGTGTCTCCTCTGTTGGATGCGTGCGTGGTGTGTCGGTGCGCGGCCGGTCGTTGCCGGCCGGGTTCAACGGGTCAGCCGTGCCGGATCGCGATTGTCTTCAGTGCGGTGAAGCCATACAGCGCCTCGAAGCCTTTCTCGCGGCCATGGCCCGAGTGGCCGACGCCGCCGAACGGCAGTTCGACGCCGCCGCCCGCACCGTAGTTGTTGATGAACACCTGACCGGCGCGCAGGCGCCGCGCGAGACGCAGCTGGCGCGCGCCGTCGCGGGTCCAGATGCCTGCGACGAGGCCGTACGGCGTGCCGTTCGCGAGTGCGACCGCTTCCTCCTCGTCGACGAAACGCATCGCGGCGAGCACCGGGCCGAACACTTCCTCCTGCGCGAGCCGGTGCGACGCCGGCACGTCGCGCAGCAGCGCGGGGGCCTGGTAGAAGCCGCTTTCGGGCGCGTCGGCGACGACCTGGCCGTGCCCTGCCATCGGAATGCCGTCATGCTGCGCGTCGGACAGGAAATCCCACACGCGCTGCTGCTGCTTCGCGTTGATCAGCGGGCCGCAGTCGAGATCCGCGCGGCTCGGGCCGACCCGCAGCCCGTTGAATGCGGTGGCGAGCCGATCAACCAGCGGCTCGTAGACCGCGTGCTCGATCAGCACGCGGCTGCCGGCCGAGCAGGTCTGCCCGCCGTTCTGCACGATCGCCGACACGAGCACGGGCAGCGCCGCTTCGAGATCGGCGTCGGCGAACACGATCTGCGGCGACTTGCCGCCGAGCTCGAGCGTGACGGGCACGTGGTTCTCGGCGGCCATCTGCGTGACCAGCTTGCCGGTCGCGGGCGAGCCCGTAAACGAGATGTGGTCGATGCCGGGGTGGCGCGCGAGCGCGGCGCCCGCTTCATGGCCGTAGCCGGTGACGACGTTGAGCGCACCGGCCGGCAGCCCGGCTTCGGCGGCCAGCTCGGCGACGCGCAGCACCGACAGGCACGCATCCTCGGCCGGCTTCACGACGCACGCGTTGCCGGCCGCGAGCGCCGCGCCGACGCTGCGCCCGAAGATCTGCATCGGGTAGTTCCACGGCACGATGTGGCCGGTGACGCCGTGCGGCTCGCGCACGGTCAGCACCGTATAGCCGGCCTGATAGGGGAGGGTCTCGCCGTGCAGCTTGTCGGCGGCGCCCGCGTAGAACTCGAAATAGCGCGCGAGCGCGGCGGCATCGGCACGCGCCTGCTTCAGCGGCTTGCCGGTGTCGCGCGCTTCGATCGTCGCGAGTTCCTCGAGATGGTCGGCGATGCGCGCCGACAGCCGCATCAGCACGCGGCCGCGCTCGGCGGCGCTCGCCGCGCCCCACGGGCCCGCGAACGCGTCGCGGGCCGCGGCGACCGCGCGCTCGATGTCGGGTGCCGTGCCGCGCGCGATCGTCGCGAACGGCTGGCCGTCGGATGGATCGACGACCGGGATTGTCTCCAGTTGCGCGGGCAACGTCCATTCGCCCGCGATGAAGTGCTTCGCTTCTTCCATGCCTGCTCCTCGGGTCCGATGCTTCGCGGCGACGTACGACGTCGCCCGTGGTTCGGTGGCCGGACATCCGGAACGATTATCGCGCCGATCGTCATCCGGACGCCACCGGTCGATTGGCTATAATGGCGCATTCCCTGCGGGGACGCCCGCGGCGGTGCAGCGCCCGCGGCGCCCTGTCCCGAATTCCATCGACCAACAGAGAGCGCTATGAGCTTTAATCATGTTCCGGCCGGCAAGGACCTGCCGCACGATTTCAACGTGATCATCGAGATCCCCGCGCAAAGCGATCCGGTGAAGTACGAGGCGGACAAGGAACTGGGTCTCCTCGTCGTCGACCGCTTCATCGGTACCGGCATGCGCTACCCGGTGAACTACGGCTACATCCCGCAGACGCTGTCGGGCGACGGCGATCCGGTCGACGTGCTGGTGATCACGCCGTTCCCGCTGCTGGCCGGCTCGATCGTGCGTTCGCGCGTGCTCGGCATGCTGCAGATGACCGACGAGTCGGGCGTCGACGCGAAGCTGGTCGCCGTGCCGCACGACAAGGTCTGCCCGATGACGGCGAACCTGAAGTCGATCGACGACGTGCCCGAGTACCTGAAGGACCAGATCAAGCACTTCTTCGAGCAGTACAAGGCGCTCGAGAAGGGCAAGTGGGTGAAGGTCGAAGGCTGGGCCGGCATCGACGCCGCGCACAAGGAAATCACCGACGGCGCCGCGAACTACCAGAAGTAAGCCGGTTGGCCGGCCTCGCGCCGGTTCGTTCGGAACGTAAACCGCGCGTGTCTCCTCAGGAGGCCGCGCGGTTTTGTTTTGTGCGCACGGTTTTCCGGCGGGCGGGCGCGGACGCCTGCGGGCGTGGGGTGGCCGGTGCCTGCTTCGTGCGTTTCGCGCGGGGTAGGGCAGCGGGTGACGTGGCCGCCTTGGTCGCTTCGGTCGCTCCGGCGGGTCGCGTGGTCGATGGACGGCGCCGCGTCGGTGCGCAAGCGGCGTCTTCGCGTGCGTTCGCTGCCGGTTTGCCGACGGCGGTCGATGCCTTCCTTTTTGGCGACGCGGCTGGAGGCGGGCCGGCCTTCTTTACGGGCGTACCACGCAACGACGTCTTTTTTGCGGTGGCGTCGCCGTCGGCTTTTGCCCGTTTCGCGTCCGGTGCGGCCTGGTTCGATTGCGTCGACTTCGACGCTTGTTTGCCGTTCGCAGGCTTCGCCGTCTCCACTGTCTTCACCGTCTTCGCGGCCGTTGCAGGCCCGGCGACTTTCCCCGCCTTCGCCTTTTTCCCGGCAACCGGTTCGGTATTAGCCGCCTTGGCCGCATCGCCGAGGTCTTCCGCGCGCCCCTTCTTCGGCCCGCGCGCCATCGCCTTCGGCCCGGCCGCATCGTTGCGCTCGTCGAGCGCGACCACCGCCGGCAACACCGATTCGAGCGTGCGCAAGCCGGCCGCCAACTCGCGCTTTTTCGCGGGCGTGAGCCGTTTCACCCAGTATTCGGCGCGCGACGCGCTGGACCGGTCGGGCAGAGGAAACGCCGCGAGCACCGCGCGCGGCTTGCGCGAGCGTGTATAGCGCGCGCCCTTGCCGGACGCGTGTTCGTCGAAGCGCGCGGCGACATCGGTCGTGATGCCCGTGTAGACGCTGTCGTCCGCGCATTCGATCAGATACAGAAACCAGGACATGGCAGGGCGGCGGGATGCGAAGCCGCCAGTGTCTCAGAAAAAGCGTGCGTCAACGCCACCGGTCGCCGTGCCCGTCGCGAAAGCGGCTCGGCGCCGCGCCGAGTTCGCGCGTGAAGAAGCGCGTGAATGCGCTCGTCGAACGGAAGCCGACGCGCACGCCGATCTCGCCGATCGGCAACTGCGTATTGAGCAGCAGGTCGCGCGCCTCGCCGAGCCGCGCCTGCGCGACGAGCGCATGGAAACCGACCGCTTCGCGATGCAGCCGCCGGCGCAGCGTCCAGCGCGACATCGCGAAGCGCGTGCACACGTGCTGCATCAGCGTATCGGTCGGCACGTCGGTGTCGTCGGAGGTGCGCAGCCAGTCGCGCACGCATTGTTCGACCGACGAGCCGAACGTCGAGCGTGCGCGCACGCGCTCGCGCGCGGCATCGGCCGCATGACGCTGGATGCCGGCGAGCGGCGCGTTGTAGCGCTCGAACGGCGTGTCGAAGTGCGCGGAGCGCAGCACGATGCGGTTGTGCGCGGCCTCGAACGCCACCGGTGCGCCGAGCATGTCGCGCAGCGCAGCAACGGGCGCGAACGCGCGGCCGGCGAATTCGGCGTCGTCGATGCGCACGTGCGGATCGTACAGGCGCGCAAGCGCCGCGAGGATCGCGAGATTGGCGAACGCGCTGCCCGCGTGCCGGCCGTCTCCTTCGTTCACGTACTCGAGCGCGATCGCGTCGCCTCTCTCGTGTGCGAAGACCCAGTCGACGTTGCCGATCAGCTCGCGATAGCGCAGGTAGCCGTGCAGCGCGCCGCGCAGCGTCGCCGCGTTGCACGTGATGCCCGCGAGCTCGGGAAACGGCACGAGCCAAGGCACGACCTGCGGTGGCGGGAGATGCCACGACAGCGGCCAGCCGCTCGTCAGCTGCATCGCGGCCACGTGCCGGTCGCCGGCGATGCGGCGCGTGTCGTCGGCGAGCTCGGCCGGCCCGATGCCGAGTGTCTCGTAAAGCGCAGCGGGATCGATGCCGTTTGCGCGCGCGTCCTCGCACAGCCAGCGGTAGATCCGCACGGATACCGATTTCTGTCTCAACTCCATGTCTGCCCCCTGTCGTCATGCCGTTCGGGTTTGTCCCCGCTGCGAGAGGTCAACGCATGCTCCTGCCGGTCAAGCGTGGTGACCGGTCGATTTTTAGACTCGACGCTGGAGTTTGGCGACCAGTACAACAGAACGATTCTGGAGGATCAATGAAAACTTCGCTGTTCCGGTGTTCGACGATTGCGTCCGCATGTGCGCTCACGATGCTGCTCGCGTCGTGCGGCGGCGACGACATCCATGCGCCGGCCGACCCCGGCGCGGCGGCCGACCAGCGCGCGGCCGCACTCGTCGCGCAACTGACGACCGACGAGAAACTGCAGCTCGTGCACGGTACCGGCATGCCCGCGCTCAACCTCGGTGGCCCGTTTCCGGCCGACGCGCTGAACGGCGCAAGCTACATCCCGGGCGTGCCGCGGCTCGGCATTCCGGCGCTCAGCAGCGCCGATTCGGCCGGCGGCGTGAACGTGAAGAATGCGCGCGTGACCGCGCTGCCCGCGCCGGTCGCGCTCGCGGCGACGTGGGATCCGGCGCTCGCGGGCACCTACGGCACGCGCATCGCGCTCGAATTGCGCGCGCTCGGGTTCGCGGAAGGGCTCGGCGGCGGCGTGAACCTCGCGCGCGAGCCGCGCAACGGCCGCACCTTCGAATACATGGGCGAGGATCCGGTGCTCGCGGGCACGCTGAGCGCCGCGCGCACGCAGGCCACGCAGGCGCAGAAGGTGATCGCGACGATCAAGCATTTCGCGTTCAACGACCAGGAAACCAATCGGATGACAGTCGATTCGGTCGTCGACGAGCGGACCATGCGCGAGGCCGAACTGCTCGCGTTCGAGATCGGCGTGAAGGACGGCCAGCCGGGCAACGTGATGTGCTCATACAACAAGCTGAACGGCGTGTATGCGTGCGAGAACCCGTATCTGCTGACGACCGTGCTGAAGAACGAGTGGGGCTTCAAGGGCGTCGTGCAGTCGGACTGGGGCGCGACGCATTCGACGGTCGCGGCCGTGCAGGCCGGGCTCGACGAGGAACAGCCCGGAGCGGCCGACGACGGCAACGCGCCGCTCGGCTCGTACTTCAATTCGAAGCTGCGCGCGGCGCTGCAGGCCGGCAGCGTGTCGGCCGCGCGACTGAACGACATGGTGCAGCGCAAGCTGCGCACGCTGATCCGCATCGGCGTGATGGACGCGCCGCCGAAGCCGGGCGGCGCGATCGACGAAGCCGCCGGCAATGCCGACGCGCTCGCGATCGCCCGGCAAGCGGCGGTGCTGCTGAAGAACGCGGCCGCGCCGGGCGACACGCAGCCGGTGCTGCCGCTGGCCGCCGGCACGCTCAAGTCGGTCGTCGTGATCGGCGGGCACGCGGATGCGGGCGTGCTGTCGGGCGGCGGCTCGGGTGCGGTGCCGGCGATCGACGGCAACGCGGTGACGTCCTGTCAGCAACCGGCCGACATGCTGTTCGGCGGGTGCGCGACCTGGTACAAGTCCGCGCCGCTCGCGGCGATCCGCGCGAAGGCGCCGAACGCGTCAGTCAGCTATCTCGACGGGACCGACGCGAACGCGGCGGCCACCGCGGCCGCGCAGGCCGATGTCGCGATCGTGTTCGCCACGCAGTGGCAGACCGAAGGCCTCGACCTCGCGAGTCTGTCGCTGCCCGATGCGAAGGCCGACCCGTACAACCAGCAATACGACCAGAACGCGCTGATCGCCGCGGTCGCCGCGAAGGCGAAGCGTGTGATCGTCGTGCTCGAGAACGGCAGCCCCGTGCTGATGCCGTGGCTTGCCAACGTGCACGGCGTGCTCGACGCATGGTACCCGGGCGCACAGGGCGGCCAGGCGATCGCCGACCTGCTGTTCGGCGACGCGAATCCGTCGGGCCGGCTGCCGTTGACGTTCCCGAAGCAGGAGGCCGACCTGCCGCAGCCGACGATCGACCCGTCGAATACGCAGAACGTCTATGCGGAAGGGCTCGCGTACGGCTATCGCTGGTTCGACGCGAAGGCGATCGAGCCGCTGTTTCCGTTCGGCTACGGGCTGTCGTACACGACGTATGCGTTGTCGGCGATGTCGGCGCGGGCGGACGCAGCGGGCAACGTGACGGTCGGCGTGACGGTGACGAACACGGGCACGCGTGCCGGTACGCACACGGTGCAAATCTACGCAGCACTGCCCGCGTCGCTCGGCGAGCCGCCGAAGCGGCTCGTCGGCTGGACCCGGGTCGCGCTGCAGCCGGGCGAGGCGCGCACGGTCAGTGTCGCGGTGCCGGCGCAGCGCTTCGCGGTGTGGGATGCGAATGCGCACGCGTGGCGGATCGGCGCGGGCAGCTACGGGCTGCTGGCGGCCGCGTCGTCGCGTGACCCGCAGGCGCTGTCGCAGACGGTGACGCTCGCCGCGCACTGAGTCGGCCGCGGTCGTGCGGCATGCGGCGAGGCCATGCGCGGCCTCGCCGCATGCCGGTATGCCGGATGACGCTAGCCGGTGCTGCGCCGGAACGGATCGTGTTCGCGAAGTTCGTCGACGTACGCGTGGATATGCTCGGTCTCGCGTGCGAGAAAATGCGCGACCGCATCGGAGAACGCCGGATGCGCGAGCCAGTGTGCGGAATGCGTGACGGTCGGCAGGAAGCCGCGCGCGAGCTTGTGCTCGCCCTGCGCGCCGCCCTCGAACGTATCGAGCCCGGCCTCGATGCAGAATTCGAGCAGCTGGTAGTACGCCGTTTCGAAATGCAGGCAGGGCACGTGCTCGAGCGCGCCCCAGTAGCGGCCGTACAGCGTGCCGCCGCCGTTCGCGCCGCGCCGGTAGACGGCGAGCGAGCTCGCGATCGGGCGGCCGTCGGCTTCGGCGATCACGAGCAGCAGGTTCTCCGGCATCGTCGCGCCGATCGCGCGGAAGAAGTCGAGATTCAGGTACGGGCTCGAGTAGTGTTCGCGGTAGGTCTGCCGGTAGCAGCGCGAGAAGAAGCGCCAGTCGGCATCGGTGATCCGGTCGCCGGTGAGCCGCCGGAACGTGACGCCGGCATCGCGCACCTTGCGCCGTTCGGCGCGGATGTTCTTGCGCTTCTTCTGCTCGAGCGTGCCGAGGAAGTCGTCGAGGTCGCGGTAGCCGTCGTTGAGCCAGTGGAACTGCACGCCTTCGCGCAGCATCATCCCTAACGATTCGAGCAGCCGCGCTTCGTCGCCGGTGGGGAACAGCACGTGCAGCGACGACACGTCGCTCTGCTCGGCGAACGCGAGCAGCGTGGCCGCGAGCCGGCGGCGTGCGTCGTCGTCGGCCGCGAGCAGCCGCGTGCCCTGCACGGGCGTGAACGGCACCGCGCACAGCAGCTTCGGGTAATAGGACAGGCCGTTGCGCTGGTACGCGTCGGCCCATGCCCAGTCGAACACGTATTCGCCGTACGAATGCTGCTTCGCGTAGACGGGCGCGGCGGCCGCGAGCCGGCCCGTGCGCGCGTCGGTCAGCGTGACGAAATGCGGCGACCAGCCGGTGTCGTCGACTGCGCAGCGCGCGACGTGCAGCGCGTCGAGGAATTCATGGCGCAGGAACGGCGTCGGCTGCGCGTCGCGCTCGAGCAGCGCGTTCCATTCCTCGGCCGGCACTTCCGCGGGGGACGACAGGATGCCCGTGCGATAATCGATGCGTTCGTGTTTCAAGCGTGAATCCGTACTGTTGGATGCCGCCGGATGCGTGCCGCCATGGCCCGCGTCCGGGACGATTTCGTCAGCCGTTCAGGGCGCGCCGCCGGGCTGCGCCGATCCCGTCATGAAGACCCGACTCGCTCTCGCCCAGATCAACGTCACCGTCGGCGATTTCGCCGGCAACGTCGCGCGGATCGTCGCGGCCGCCCGCGCCGCGCACAACGTTGGTGCGCAGCTGATGGTCGCACCCGAGCTCGCGCTGTCCGGCTATCCGCCGGAAGACCTGCTGCTGCGGCCCGCGTTCTACGCGGCGGCCGCTGCCGCGCTCGACGCGCTTGCCGACGCGCTGCGCCCGTTCGACGGGCTCGCGGTGCTGGTCGGTCATCCGTTGCGCGGTCCGGGCAGGGGACCGGGCAGGGATCTTGGCGACGATGCACGCGCGCCAGCCGTCGATGGTAATGCAAACCGCCCGATCGAGCGCGGCGTGCCGCCGGCCGATACCTACAACGCGGTGTCGCTGATCGTCGGCGGCGAGATCGCCGGCACCTACCGCAAGCAGGATCTGCCGAACGCCGACGTGTTCGACGAGAAGCGCTATTTCGCGACCGACGCCGAACCGCTCGTGTTCGAGCTGAACGGCGTCAAATTCGGCGTGATCATCTGCGAGGACGCATGGCATGCGTCGGCCGCGCAGATCGCGAAGGCCGCCGGCGCGCAGGTGCTGCTGATCCCGAACGGTTCGCCATACCACATGAACAAGGAGGCGCTGCGCATCGACATCCTGCGCGCGCGGATCCGCGAGACCGGGCTGCCGATGGTGTACGTGAACCTCGTCGGCGGCCAGGACGAGCTCGTGTTCGACGGCGGCTCGTTCGTGCTCGACGCGCACGGTGCGCTCGTCGCGAAGATGCCGCAGTTCGACGAAGGGCACGCGATCGTCGAATTCGACGGTGCACGCCCGCTGCCCGGCGCGGTCGCACCCGCGCTGCCGGTCGACGCGCAGGTCTATCGCGCGCTCGTGACCGGCGTGCGCGACTACATCGGCAAGAACGGCTTTCCCGGCGTGCTGATCGGGCTGTCGGGCGGCGTCGACTCGGCGCTGGTGCTCGCGGTCGCATGCGACGCGCTCGGGCCCGAGCGCGTGCGCGCGGTGATGATGCCGTCGCGCTACACGGCCGACATCTCGACCACCGACGCCGCGGAGATGGCGCGGCGCGTCGGCGTGCGCTACGAGGAGATCGCGATCGCGCCGATGTTCGACGCGTTCCGGGCGGCGCTCGCGGACGAATTCGCGGGCCGCGCGGAGGACGCGACGGAAGAGAACATTCAGGCGCGCATCCGCGGCACGCTGCTGATGGCGCTGTCGAACAAGTTCGGCTCGATCGTGCTGACGACCGGCAACAAGAGCGAGATGGCGGTCGGCTACTGCACGCTGTACGGCGACATGGCCGGCGGCTTCGCGGTGATCAAGGACATCGCGAAAACGCTGGTCTACCAGTTGTGCCGCTATCGCAACGCGACCGCCGACTACGGGCAGCGCGACGTGATCCCCGAGCGGATCCTCACGCGCGCGCCGTCGGCCGAGCTGCGCGAGAACCAGACGGACCAGGACAGCCTGCCGCCGTACGACGTGCTCGACGCGATCATGCGGATGTACATGGAGGAGGACCGTCCGCTCGCGGAGATCGTCGCGGCCGGTTATGCGGAGGCCGACGTCGCGCGCGTGGCGCGGCTCATCAAGATCAACGAATACAAGCGCCGCCAGGCGCCGATCGGCATTCGCGTCACGCATCGCGCGTTCGGGCGCGACTGGCGCTATCCGATCACGTCACGCTTTACCGAACGTCTCGACTGAGCGGTGCTGGGCCGTACGCGGCCGGCCGGCTTACAATCGGGATCGCGATTGTGCATCCAAACGAGCATTGAGGGACAACCATCATGAAACGCATCACCGCCATCATCAAGCCGTTCAAGCTGGACGAAGTCCGCGAAGCGCTCGCCGAAGTCGGCCTCACGGGGCTGACCGTGACGGAAGTGAAGGGCTTCGGCCGCCAGAAGGGGCACACCGAACTGTATCGGGGCGCCGAATACGTCGTCGACTTCCTGCCGAAGATGAAGATCGAGGTGGTCGTCGCGGAAGCGCAGGTCGACCAGGTGATCGACGCGGTCATCGGCGCGGCGCGCACGGGCAAGATCGGCGACGGCAAGATCTTCGTGTCGGACGTCGAGCGCGTGATCCGCATCCGCACCGGCGAAGAGAACGAAGCGGCGGTCTGAGCGCCGCACTCGGCCGATCAGGTCGATCAGGCCGCGGATCGCACGATTCCGGCCCGCCAATAAAAAACGGTGCGATACCCGGGTGGGTACCGCACCGATACGCGCCTCTCGCAGCAGCGTGGAAAGTGTTGTCGAATCGTTCTCTGGACGGCGCCTGATCAGAACAGGTGCTGGATGCCGGCGTAGACGCCGGTCTGGCTGCCGCCCGGATGCGGGTTGCCCGTCGATACGGCGGTGCCCGCACCGTTCGCGTTCAGGCCGAAGTTGGCCGTCGAGCTGTTGCGCACCGTCGCGACCTGCAGGTCGAACAGCGTGCGCTTCGAGATGTTGTACGAACCGCCGACCGTGTAGATGTTCGCGTTGCCGCCGCCGTGGTTCGCATTCACGTGGTACACGGCTGCGATCAGCGCAGCTGCCGGCGTGGCTTGCCACGTCACGCCGCCCCAGACCTGCTGGGTGCCGGTGATGCCGTTGTTGACGGCCGGGCCGCCACTGCCGTCCGCGTGCGACGACTGATAAGCCGCTTGCAGCTTGAACTGGCCGAGGAACACGTTCAGGCCCGCGAAGTATTCACGCGAGTAGTTGAACACGTCGGAGAAGCGGCCGTTGCTGTCGCGCGTTTCGTCGTAGATGCCGCGCAACTGGAACAGCGAGTTCGTGTACGTGACCTGCGCACCGGCCGCACGGCCCGGCTGACCGGCCGTCGTGTTGCCGTTGAAGCTGGTCGAGTTCGAGAATGCGAACTGGCCGTAGAAGTCGAGGCCGTAGAACTGCGGCGACTGGTACGACACGTTGTTGCTGGTCTTGTTCCAGTTGCGGCCGCGCACGAGCGATGCCGACGACCAGCTCGACTGGCCCAGCGGATCGAAGTCCCACACGCCGTTCGCGATCGCGAGTTCGCGACCCAGCAGCAGCGTACCGTAGCGGTCGTTGGAGATGCCGACGGTCGCGAAACGATCCCAGATCGAGCCGCTCGTGCCGAGCCCGCCGTTCATCGTGTTGAACGCGCCTTCGAGGTGGAACAGGACCTTGTTGCCGCCGCCGATGTCCTCGCTACCCTTCAAGCCCCACAGGCTCGTGCCCCAGTCGCCGCTTTCCGCGCGCACTTGGTGGCCGTTCTGCAGGCCGTTCAGGTACTCAAGGCCGGCATCCAGGCGACCGTACAGCGTGACGCTGCTCTGCGCGTGCGCCGTAACCACCCCAGCAGCCATCAGCGCGGCCGCGACCAAAGCTTTCTTCATCATCTCCTCCATACCCTGTCAAAAAGTCAACCCAGACTGCACGAGATGCCCGGCGCTGCGAGCGTCGGGCAAAAGCGAAAAGCGGGATAACCAGGGAGACCTCGTGCAGGGCCGGTAAGCGCGGCACGCGGGCAAGCGGACGGAAAAACCGTTGAGCGGTCCCGCGCGGCCGGGTCGGCTTGCGGGGTCTCCTTGTTGTGTCGTGAAGCTAAACTACATTTCACGAACTTCGTTTTGCTACTTTGGTTACTAATTTAGCAAAAATACAATTTTGTGGCGATGGAAATCGTTGTTTGACTAACACGTGTCGCCAATTTGCCATGCAACAGAGTGCACGGCGGCAGCCCACAGGCCCGACGGTTCCCGGAAACCCTTGTCCGACAAGGGAGACACGGATTCGGCGATGATGGGTCAAGGATTGCCACTATTGACGTTGCCGGGGCGCGAGCGTAAGCGTCGGAGAAGCGAAATTGGTAAGTATTTCGTAATAAATCAGGCGTGGCCTACCGACGCCGGGCCGCGCCTGAAACGACGCTGAAACGCTCGTGCGGCATGGGCCCTCGACCGCCGGGCAAGCGCGCCCGGCTCAACCCTGCGCCGGTCGTGCAGCGAGCAGTTGCGCGCGGATCCATCGGTGCGCATCGGTGCGTGCGTGCTTCGCATGCGAGTAGACCTTCACCGTGTAGCGCGGGATCTCGAACGGCGCGGGGAAGATGCGGATCGGCGCCGCCTGGCGCAGCGCCTGCGCGGCGCGGTTCGGCACCGTCATCAGCAGCGTCGATTCCGCGATCGCGAACGGTGCGGCCAGCACGCTCGGCAGCTGCACGGCGACCTGCCGCGCGAGGCCGAGCCGGTCGAGCACGTAGTCGACGACGCCGCGCGACTCGTTCCACGGCGTGACGACCACGTGGCGTGCCGCGAGATACTGGTCCAGCGTCAGCCGCCGGCGGATATCGGGATGCGCGGCGCTCGCGATCACCACGTAGTCGTCCGAGAACCAGTCGAAATCCTCGATGCCCGGCGAGTCGGCGGCCGACTCCTCGTGATAGCCGAGCGCGAAATCGATGCGGCCGGCCGCGAGCTCGTCGATCGAAATCTTGCGCTCGGAATGGACGACGCGGATCCGCAGCCGCGGCGCGACCCGCTCGATGCGCGCGAGCAAGGCCGGCAGCACGGCGAACGCCGTGTAGTCGCTCGCGGCGAACACGAACGTGCGGTCGCTTTGCGCGGGATCGAAGCGGCGCGCGCGGGCGAGCCCCTTCGACATCGTGTCGAGCGCGTCGCCGGCCCAGGTGGCGATGTCGTCGGCGCGCACGGTCGGCTGCATCTCGTTGCCGAGCCGCACGAACAGTGCGTCGCCGATCGCGTCGCGCAGCCGCGCGAGCGCGTGACTCAGCGCGGACGGGCTCATCGCCAGTTCGTGCGCGGCCGCGGCCACCGACCGGTGGCGGTACAGCGCGTCGAACGCGAGCAGCAGGTTCAGGTCGAGACGGTGCAGATTGGGATGCATCATGTTCATGTCCGGATGAAGAAACTGCACTTCCTGCAGTTGAGCCGGGAACGTAGCATGTGGATCTGACCGACGCCACGCGCATTTGCGCGGGCGACGCTGCATTCCGTTTCCCGTCCGGGCCGAAGGAGGGCTCCCAGCCGTGCAAATCGACATCCGTTGCGCCACCGTCACCGACGTCCCGCAAATCCTGCGTTTCATCACCGAGCTGGCCATCTACGAGAAGGCGGAGCATGAAGTGGTCGCGACGCCCGCGTCGCTCGAGCGCAGCCTGTTCGGCGAAGGCTTGCCCGCGCGTGCGCTGATCTGCGAGGTCGACGGCGAGCCGGCCGGCTTCGCCGTGTATTTCTTCTCGTATTCGACGTGGCTCGGCCGCCAGGGGCTGTATCTCGAGGATCTGTACGTATCGCCGCGCTTTCGCGGCGCGGGCGCCGGGCTGCGGCTGCTGAAGGCGCTCGCGCGCATCGCCGTGGACACCGGCTGCGGGCGGTTCGAATGGAGCGTGCTCGACTGGAACGAGCCGGCGATCCGCTTCTACGAAAGCGTCGGCGCGGCGCCGCAGAGCGAATGGGTGCGCTACCGGCTCGCGGGCGATGCGCTGCGCGCGTTCGCGGACGGCGCGCCGGTGGACGCCGCGTAAACGCGAAACGGGCGCCGCCTGGCGCCCGCTCGTGTGTCGTACCGCGACGCGCGCGTTACTTGAGGCTGCCCGACAGGAACCCGCGCAGGCGCTCGCTCTTCGGATTCGCGAACACCTCGGACGGCACGCCTTCTTCCTCGACGCGCCCCTGGTGCAGGAACATCACGTGATTCGACACGTTGCGCGCGAAGCCCATCTCGTGCGTGACGACGATCATCGTGCGGCCTTCCTCGGCGAGCTTCTGCATCACCTTCAGCACTTCGCCGACGAGTTCCGGGTCGAGCGCCGACGTCGGCTCGTCGAACAGCATCACGTCGGGATGCATCGCGAGCGCGCGCGCGATCGCGACGCGCTGCTGCTGGCCGCCCGACAGGTGTGACGGATACTGCTTCTCGACGCGCGGCGCGAGACCGACCTTCTCGAGATACGCGCGGGCGCGATCCTCGGCTTCCTTCTTCGGGATGCCGAGCACGTTGACGGGCGCTTCCATCACGTTCTCGATCACGTTCATGTGCGACCAGAGATTGAAGTGCTGGAACACCATCGACAGCTTGGTGCGCACGCGTTGCAGCTGTTTCGAATCGGCCGCGCGCAGCGCGCCCGTCTTGTCGGCGGTGGTGCGCACTTCCTCGCCGTCGACGACGATGCGGCCCGCGTTCGGCTGTTCGAGGAAGTTGATACAGCGCAGCATCGTGCTCTTGCCGGAGCCGGACGAGCCGATCACGCTGATCACGTCGCCCGAGTTCGCCTTCAGCGATACGCCCTTGAGCACCTCGTTGTCGCCGTACCGCTTGTGCAGATCGTCGACGAAAAGCTTCTGAGTCTGGGAATTCATATAGTCCTGCGAAAACTTACTTGCCTTGCGGGCGCAGATACGCGAGCCAGCGACGCTCGGCCTGGCGGAACAGCCACACGAGCATGAACGAGATCACGAGATAGAGCAGGGCGGCGATGCCGAATGCATGGAACGACATGTAGGTCGCCGAGTTCACGTCGCGGGCGATCTTCAGGATGTCCGGCACGGTCGCGGTAAACGCAACGGTGGTCGCGTGCAGCATCAGGATCACTTCGTTGCTGTAGAGCGGCAGCGCGCGGCGCAGCGCGGACGGCAGGATCACGCGGCGATACATCGTGAAGGTGGACATCCCGTATGCGCGCGCGGCTTCGATCTCGCCGTACGAGGTCGCCTTGATCGCGCCCGCGAAGATCTCGGTGGTGTACGCGCAGGTGTTCAGCGTGAACGCGAGCAGCGTGCAGTGCATCCCGTCGCGGAAGAACGAATCGAGCAGCGGCGTGCCGCGCACGAACTGCAGGCTGTAGAGGCCGGTGTAGCAGAGCAGCAGCTGCACGTAGAGCGGCGTGCCGCGGAACACGTACGTGTAGAGCCACACGGCGCGCGACAGCCACTTCCTCTTCGACACGCGGGCCACCGCGAGCGGCACCGACAGGCAGAAGCCCAGGCCGATCGACACGACGAGCAGCCACAGCGTGATCGCGACGCCGGTGATCCGGAAGCCGTCGGTATAGAGGTAGTTGCGCCAGTATTCTTGGATGAGTTCGATCATAGGTCAGCCTTGCGGACACCGGTCGAGTAGCGCTTTTCGAGCCACATCAGCACGAAGTTCGAGATCGTCGTGATGGCGAGGTACACCGCACCGGCGATCAGCGTGAAGAAGAAGAACCGCAGCGTGCCCTTGCCGGCGTCCTGCGACGCCTTGACGACGTCCGCGAGGCCGATGATCGATACCAGCGCGGTCGACTTCACGAGCACCTGCCAGTTGTTGCCGATGCCCGGCAGCGCGAAGCGCATCATCTGCGGGAACATGATTCGCGCGAACACCTGCCAGTTGGTCATCCCGTACGCGCTGCCGGCCTCGAGCTGGCCGCGCGGCACCGACAGGAAGGCGCCGCGGAAGGTCTCGGTGAAGTACGCGCCGTAGATGAAGCCGAGCACGAGCACGCCGGCGAGGAACGGGTCGATGTCGATCTGGTCCCAGCCGAGCGCGTCGGTCGCGGAGTTCAGCCAGATCTGCAGGCTGTAGAACAGCAGCAGCATCAGCACGAGATCGGGTACGCCGCGGATCAGCGTCGTGTAGACGGTGCCGATGCCGTTCGTCACGCGGTTGCGCGACAGCTTCGCGCCCGCGCCGAGCAGGCCCAGCAGGAACGACAACGCGAGCGACAGCACCGCCAGTTTGACGGTTTGCCAGGTGCCTGCGAGGATCAGCGGGCCGTAACCTTGTAGAAACATAGAGTGGTCCCTGGTGTGGTCCCTGAGGGCGCATGCGGTGCGCCGCGAAATACGCGCCCGCCAAGCTGCGCGGAACGCCCCGTGCGTATCATGACCGTCCGCCCCGGCAACGGTGCCGGGCCCGCCCGTCGCGCGAGCGGCGGGCAAGGGGGCGGGCGGCGCGTGGTTGACTGCGTGTACTGCCGGACGCGGGGCCGCCCCCGCATCCGCTTCCCGTCATTGTCGGCGCTCAGCGAGCCGAGTAGACGCTGAACGAGAAATACTTGTGCGACAGCCGGTCGTACGTGCCGTCCTTGTGCATGTCGGCCAGCGCCTTGTTGATTTTGAGCTTCAGGTCCGTGTCTTCCTTGCGCAGGCCGATCGCGGTGCCGTCGCCGATCGTCTTCGGATCCTTCACTTCCGGCCCGGCGAACGCGAAGCCTTTGCCGCGCGGCGTGCGCAGGAAACCGTAGTCGGCCTGCAGTTCATCCTGCAGCGTCGCGTCGAGGCGGCCCGAGCCGAGATCGGCATAGACCTGGTCCTGGTTCTGGTAAGGAATGACCGTCACGCCCTGCGGTTCCCAGTACGCCTTCGCGTAGGTTTCCTGCGTCGAGCCCTGCTCGACGCCGACGTGCTTGCCCTTGAGCGACGCGACCGTCGGCAGCAGCGGCGAGCCGGCCTTCGCGATCATGCGTGCCGGTGCGTCGTACACCTTGTCGGAGAAGTCGATCTGCTCGCGGCGCTTGTCCGTGACGGTCAGCGACGACACGACGACGTCGTACTTCTTCGCCTTCAGCGCGGGGATGATCCCGTCGAGATCCTGCGCGACCCACACGCACTTCACGTTGATCCGCTTGCAGATTTCCTTGGTGAGATCGACGTCGAAACCGACGATCTCGCCGCTCGGCGCGGTCGACTCGAACGGCGGGTAGCTGGCATCGACACCGATCCGCACGGTCTTCCACTCTTTCGCGAAGGCGCCGCTCGCCACGAGGGCGAGGGCGGCGCACAGGGCGGCCTTCTTCATTTCCATCCTTTTGTCGCTCACTTCCGGGGGGCGCTCGCGGCCGGTCGGGCCGGGCGCCGCGGCGTATTCTAGACGGCCAAAATTCGTGTTTCGGCGCGCTGGCAACGGCGCTCGCCGGACGGGCGAACGCCAAAAGGGCGGTATTTTACCCGAACGCGATACCCGGAAAACGGCAATCCGGCGCGACCGATCGATTCTTCGAATCGGCTGTTGCGGCAATCGTGGTATTCGCGACGAGTATTGCGCCCATTGGATTCGTGAGCGCAACGATGCGGTGCGCGGGCGGTGGATTGTGGCCGGATAGGGGCGAGCCTACAGTACAGGTAAACCCGAAAAGAACAGCCGCCTGCCGGAGTGCCCGCCCCATGTTCCAGATCCGCCGCGCCGCCGACCGTTGCCACACGCGTCAAGGCTGGCTCGAATCGAGCAGCAGCTTCCCGGTCGCCGGCCACGCCGGGGCCACACATCCGCCGTTCGGCGCGCTGCGCTTGCTGAGCGAGGACCGGATCGCCCCGACGCGCGGCTTCGGAATGCAGCCGCGCCGTGACCTCGAGATCGTCACCTACGTGCTGGACGGCGCGCTCGCGCATCGCGACAGCCTCGGCAACGGCGCGATCGTGCGGGCGGGCGGCATCCAGCGGATGAGCGCCGGCACGGGGCTCATGCACAGCGAAACCAATGCGTGGTGCGACCGGCCGCTGCATCTGTTGCAGATCTGGCTGCAGCCGGCCGAGCGGGGCGGACGGCCCGGTTATGCGCAGCGGCGCTTTGCCGACGACGAGAAGCGCGGCCGGCTGCGGCTCGTCGCGTCGCCCGACGGCGCATTGTCGGTCCGTGCGGACGCGCGGATCTTCGCGGGGCTGATCGATGGCGACGAGGAGACGGCTTTCGGCGTGCCGGCCGGGCGCAGCACCTACGTGCACGTGGCGCGCGGCGACGTGGAGGTCAACGGCCACGCGCTGGCCGAGGGCGACGGCGCGCGGATCGCCGGTGTGGACACGGTCGCGTTCGCCCGCGGCCGGGCAGCCGAGGTGCTGCTGTTCGACGTCGCCTGAAATGAAACAGGGGACGCGGCGCTGAGCGCCCGCGTCCCCCGCGGTGCCGCTCGGGAGGCGGCCTGCCGGCTTACTGCGCGGGCGCCGACGCGCCCTTGGCCGCGCCATGCTGCTGCCAGCGTTCCTTCATCTTCTCGTGGCGCTGCTCCATCCGTGCGAACTGCTGCTTGAGCGCCGTGCTGACGGTGGTTTTCTGCTGGTCGTTCAGCCCGTTGTAGAAGGCGAGCCACGCGGCCGAGCTCTGCTCGCGCAGTTGCGCATTCTGCTGCTCGGCCTGCTGGCGGGCGGCGTGCATCGCGCTCAGGTCGAGGATCGGCTGATTCTGCTGCGCCTTGAATTGCTCGCGCATCTGCTCGTGGCTCTTGCGCATCGCTTCATGGTTCTGCTTCATGGTGTTGACGGCCGTCTGCCACTGCTGTTCCTGCGACGCGTTGAGCTTTAGCTGGTCGTGCAGCTTCATGATCACGCCGAACGGGCCGCCGTCATGGCCGCCATGCATCTGGTGCATGCCGGGGGCGCCCGGCGGCGGCATGTCGTTGGGTTGCGCGGCATGCGCGGTGCCGAATGCGAGAGCGAGCACGGTGGCGGCCGCAATGGCCACGCGGGAAGTCTTCTTATACATTTCAGAAACTCCTTGTATCAAAGGGTCCGGCGATGCGGTGCGCGGTGATTCGTGTCCGCATCCGGTAAGACGCAGGTTAGCGGCGCGGGTCCCGGCCGGTGTTACGCGGGGTGGCTGGCGGGTTACGGCGCATTACAGTTCCCTTGCGCCGTAACCCGCAGTAACCCTTTCGTCCCTTTGTTTCGTTCTTCGACTCCGCACTCGCGCGGTAAACTTCAAGCCATGACTACCCAGATCCTCATCGTCGACGACGACCAAGAACTCCGAGACCTGCTGCGCGACTATCTCGTGCGCCAGGGGATGGAAGTGTCCGTGCTGCACGACGCGGCGACGCTCGAGAAGCGCCTCGAGCGCGAGCGGCCCGACCTGATCGTGCTGGACCTGATGATGCCGGGCGTGGACGGCCTGACCGCGCTGCGCCAGTTGCGCGCGGCCGGCGACGACATCCCCGTGATCATGCTGACCGCGCGCGCGGACGACGTCGACCGCATCGTCGGGCTCGAACTCGGCGCGGACGACTATCTCGGCAAGCCGTTCAACCCGCGCGAGCTGCTCGCGCGCGTGCAGGCCGTGCTGCGCCGCCGCCGCGCGACGCCGTCGGCGGCGGCGCCCGAGCAGCGCGAGCCGTTCGCGTTCGGCCGCTTCGTGCTCGATTTCCAGGCGCGCACGCTGTCGGTCGACGGCAAGCCGGCGACGCTGTCGAGCAGCGAATTCGCGCTGCTGAAGATCTTCGTGAACCATGCGCTGCGCACGCTCACGCGCGAGCGGCTGCTCGAGCTGCTGCACGGGCCCGAGTACGACGGCACCGACCGCGGCATCGACGTCCAGGTATGGCGCCTGCGCCGCATCCTGGAAACGGATCCGTCGGCGCCGCGCTTCATCCAGACGGTCCGCGGGCGCGGCTACGTGTTCGTGCCCGACGGCGAGGCCCATGCGCAAGCCCATTGATTCACTGTTCGGGCGGCTGGCGCTGCTGGTCATCGGCGTGCTGCTCCTGTCGCACTTCGCGTGGTTCTTCGCGATGCGCATCGAGCGCAGCCAGATGCAGACGCGCTACGCGGTCGAGGAGGCCGCGTTCCTGGTCGACGCGGTGCGCCAGCACGTCGAGCGCACGCCCGATCAGCCGCTGCCGTCGCGGGTGCGGCTCGTGTCGCCGGACAGTCCCGACGTGCCGAAGGGGGCCGACACGAACCTGCCGGCGCCGCTCAAGCGCTTCCGCGATGACGTGAGCGAGCGGATGCCGCACGGCACCCAGGTCGAGATCGGCGCGCCGGGTCATCCGCCGGTGCTGTGGGTGAAGGAGCCGACCGACCCTAACTGGATCGTGGTGCCGGTGCAGCCGCTGCGGCCGCCGCGCTCGCTCGATCGGATGCTGCTGTGGCTCGGCACGATCTTCTCGGCCGGCGTGATCGCCGCGCTGTTCGCGGCCTGGCAGCTGCAGCAGCCGCTGCGCTCGCTGGCGCGCGCGGTCGCGCGCTTTGGCCGCGGCCAGCCGGTGCCGCCGCTGCGCGAGCGTGGCCCGCGCGAGCTGCGGCAGCTCACGCGCGGCTTCAACCAGATGGTGGAACAGGTCTCGCAGGCCGACAGCGACCGCGCGGTGATGCTGGCCGGTGTCGCGCACGACCTGCGCACGCCGCTCGCGCGGATGCGCCTGCGCGCTGAAATGATGGACGACGCGCGGCTGCGCGATGGCGTCGTGCGCGATGTCGACTCGATGTCGCACATCGTCGACCAGTTCCTCGCGTTCGCGCACGGCGGGGCGGACCGCAGCGAGCCCGTGCCGGTCGACCAGACCTGCGAGCGGATCGCGCGCAGCTATCGCGCGGTCGCACCGAACGCGCCGGCGGTCCAGACGCATCTCACGGCCGACGCGGGCTTCCGCCTGCCGACCGCGACGCTCGATCGGATCCTGTCGAACCTGCTGGACAATGCACATGCGTACGGCGCGCCGCCCGTGCTGGTCGAGACGGCGCGTACGCCGACGGGTTATGTCCTGTCGGTCAGCGACAGCGGCGGCGGGATTGCGCCGCGCGACCTGGCGGCCGCGACGCGGCCGTTCGTGCGGCTCGACCCCGCGCGCGGCGGGAACGGCCACAGCGGGCTGGGGCTCGCGATCGTCGAGCGGCTCGTGCTGAGGCTGGGCGGGACGTGCGAGATCAGCAACCGTCCCGAGGGCGGCCTGCGCGTGGCGATGACGTTCCCGTTCGACGTGGTGCCGAAGGACGAACTTCACGCACAGGCTGCGTAAGAAGCGGCGCCTGCCGGGCAGGCGCCGCGCGGCATCATTCGCCGAACAGCGTGCCGAGCGTCTCGGCGGCGTTGCTGTCGATGGTGTTGTAGGTCACGCTCGTGGCCTCGAAGATATAGACGGTCGTATAGCGGCCGAGGCGCTCCAGGATTTCCTCCTGCAGTGATTCCGGCACGACGTTCATGTTCAGGTACCACGCCGTCGACGACAGCCGGGTCTGGAACGACCCGTATTCCTGCATCAGCTCGTAGAACGCCTCGGCGTCCTGATCGCGGCAGACGATCACCAAATTTCCTGCCATTCCCTTCCTCCAGCTGGTCGGTCAATCCCCGGGGCCATGGGTCGGCACACCCCAGGGGCTAGCCCCGATCATACCCCTTCGCCGCGATCGTCCGCTGACGTCCGGCATGGTTTGCGCCCGTGTGCGGCTGGCGGGTTCCCGGCCGGCCCGGATCACGGCATAATTCGGGGCCTGCACGCCGGCCGAACGACTGCGGCCGGGCTGCTCTGCCCCTCGCGCCCGCCGTCTGCCCGCGCGCCGGGCACGATCCACGCACCGCCCACGCGTCGCGCGGCGCCACACTGGCCCCGGACGGTTGTACCTGAAATACAGGTTGGTGTAGTGTCGTGCCGTCGCGGCCGACTCGCCGCGCCGGGGCGCAGCTTGCACGCACGGCGCGTCGCGCCGGCGTGAGATCGTGAATCAATCGAATTACCGCGTCGAATTACCGCGCCCGTGCGCTTTGCCATGAATCAACATCGTCTGCCGGCTTCGTTCGGCCTTACCGGGGAGGGCGCCTGATGGACGTCGGATTCTTCAATCCGAACCGGACCGCCAACGCGTCCGCTTGGCGCGTTCTGCCGAACCGGTGGGACTTCATCGCATTCCCGCTGATCATCTGCCTGATCGCGATGGCGGTCGTCGGCTTTCATGAAACGATGGCGCCGATCGGGACCCTTCAGACCCAGAAGATCTCGCTCGATCCGTCGAACCTGCCCGAATACGCGTTGCGCACGACGCTGCGGATGCTCGCCGCGATGGTCGCGTCGCTCGTGTTCACGCTGGTCTACGGTACGCTCGCCGCGAAAAGCCGCCGCGCGGGGATGGTGCTGATCCCGATCCTCGACATCCTGCAGTCGGTGCCGGTGCTCGGCTTCATCTCGTTTACGGTCACGTTCTTCCTCGCGCTGTTCCCGAGCCGGGTGCTCGGCGCCGAGCTCGCGGCGATCTTCGCGATCTTCACGAGCCAGGCATGGAACATGACGTTCAGCTTCTACCAGTCGCTGCGCACGGTCCCGCGCGACCTCGACGAAGTGTCGCGCGGCTTCCACCTGACGTCGTGGCAGCGCTTCTGGAAGCTCGAGGTGCCGTTCTCGATGCCCGGGCTGATCTGGAACATGATGATGTCGATGTCGGGCGGCTGGTTCTTCGTCGTCGCGTCGGAGGCGATCACCGTCGGCAACCAGACGATCACGCTGCCGGGCATCGGCGCGTATCTCGCGCAGGCGATCTCGGACAAGAACTTCGGCGCGATCGGCTGGGTGATCCTCACGATGACGGTCGTGATCCTCGCGTACGACCAGTTCCTGTTCCGTCCGCTGATCGCGTGGGCCGACAAGTTCCGGATGGAGAACACCGCGTCGGGCGATGCGCCGCAATCCTGGCTGCTCGACCTCGTGCGCCGCACGCGCCTGATCCATCAGCTGCTCGTGCCGGCCGGCTGGTTCTTCGCGAAGGCCGCGCGGATTCCGCTGCGCCTGCCGCTGTCGGGCACGATGCGCTTCACGCTGCCGAAAGTAGAGAAGAAGGCGTCGCGCACGGTCGACATCGCGTGGTCGGGTTTCGTGCTGATCGGCACCGCCTATATCGTGTGGCGCGTCGTCAGCTTCGTCGCGACCGGCGTCACGATGGCCGACGTCGGCCACGTGCTGGTGCTCGGGCTCATCACGCTGCTGCGCGTGGTCGTGCTGATCACGATCGCGTCCGTGATCTGGGTGCCGATCGGCGTGCTGATCGGGCTGCGTCCGCGGCTGGCGGAGAAGCTGCAGCCGCTCGCGCAGTTCCTCGCCGCGTTCCCGGCCAACCTGCTGTTCCCGGTGTTCGTGATCGTGATCGCGCGCTTCCACCTGAACCCCGACATCTGGCTGTCGCCGCTGATCGTGCTCGGCACGCAGTGGTATATCCTGTTCAACGTGATTGCCGGCGCGACGTCCTATCCGAACGACTATCGCGAAGCGGCGACGAACTTCCGGATCCGCGGCTGGCAGTGGTGGCGCCAGGCGATCCTGCCCGGCATCTTCCCGTACTACGTGACCGGCGCGATCACCGCGTCGGGCGGCGCGTGGAACGCGAGCATCGTGTCGGAAGCGGTGCAGTGGGGCACGACCAAGATCGAGGCGCACGGCCTCGGCGCGTATATCGCGCAGACCACCGCCGCCGGCGACTTTCCGAAGATCATCCTGGGCATCGCCGTGATGTCCCTGTTCGTTACACTGTTCAACCGCCTGCTGTGGCGCCCGCTGTATGCCTTCGCCGAAGCGAAGCTGCGGCTCGACTGAGACCGATTGAGAGCGAAACGCGATGCACAATCCGAATGCTGTAAACGCCCCCGTCCAGACGTCCCAGCCGCCGCGCCTCGGCGAGGAAATCCTGCGTGTCGATCACGTTTGCCGCGGCTTCAACAAGACGCAGGGCGAACTGCTCGTGCTCGACGATGCGAACCTGTCGCTGCGCGAAGGCGAGATCGTCGGATTGCTCGGCCGTTCCGGGTCGGGCAAGTCGACGCTGCTGCGTATCATCGCCGGGCTTATCGAACCGACCGGTGGTGAAGTGACCTATCTCGGCAAGCCGCTGCGCGGCCCGGCCGAAGGCGTCGCGATGGTGTTCCAGACCTTCGCGCTGTTTCCGTGGCTGACCGTGCTGCAGAACGTGGAAGCCGGGCTGGAAGCGCTCGGCGTCGGCGCACGCGAGCGGCGCGAACGCGCGCTCGCCGCGATCGACCTGATCGGTCTCGACGGCTTCGAGAACGCGTACCCGCGCGAGCTGTCGGGCGGCATGCGCCAGCGCGTGGGCTTCGCGCGCGCGCTCGTCGTCGATCCGACGATCCTGCTGATGGACGAGCCGTTTTCCGCGCTCGACGTGCTGACGGCCGAAACGCTGCGTACCGACCTGCTGGATCTGTGGACGCAAGGCCGGATGCCGATCAAGTCGGTGCTGATCGTCACGCACAACATCGAGGAAGCGGTGTTCATGTGCGACCGGATCCTCGTGCTGTCGTCGAACCCGGGGCGCGTGATCGCCGAGATCAAGGTGCCGTTCAAACATCCGCGCAACCGGCTCGACCCGGCGTTCCGCAAGCTGGTCGACGATATCTACGCGAAGATGACCGCGCGCCAGACCGGTGAGGCGACGAAGAAGGGGCTGGAGCTCGGCAGCTGGCTGCCGCAGGTGTCGACCAACCTGATGGCCGGCCTGATCGAGACGCTCGCGATGGCGCCGTACCACGGCCGCGCGGACATGCCGGAAATCGCGCGCACGCTGCACCTGGAAGTGGACGACCTGTTCCCGATCGCCGAAGTGCTGCAGTACCTCGGTTTCGCCGACGTGCGGGAAGGGGACGTGTTCCTGACGCCGCCGGGGCGGGTGTTCGCGGAATTCGGCACGCAGGAGCGCAAGCTGATGTTCGCGGATCACCTGCTCAAGCACGTGCCGCTCGCCGCGCGGATCAAGAAGGTGCTGAACGAGCGCCCGGGCCATCGTGCGCCGCGCGTGCGCTTCGAGCAGGAGCTGGAGGATTTCCTGTCGGACGGCGCGGCCGAGGAAACGCTCGACGCGGTGATCGACTGGGGGCGTTACGGCGAAGTCTTTTCGTATAACGACAAGACGGAGGTGTTCAGTCTTGAGGATGTGGAGTCTTGAAGTCTGCAGGTAGACCCATACGGGTCGACATTTATCTGCCATCGATGTCGCATTAACGTCGGAGCCTGCCGCACTGCCGGCAGCGCTGCCGATGAAATTGCCCACGCAGTCGCAAGCCCGACGACGTCAATAGCTGAAAGCTCATGCCCGAATGACGATCGACCGTTACTCCGGCAAATCCCACTGATTCGCATCCCGCTCGACCCCACCCGTACTCAGCCGCTCGATCTTCTCCATCCGCTGCCGCGCCAGTTCGGGAAGCCGGTTCGTCACGCCGATCACCAGCGCTTCGGCGAGCGCGAGCGCGGGCACGTTCGTCTGCAGCATCGCGAACGGGCGTCCCTGGATCCGCAGCACGATCTCGGCGAACGCGCTGATCGGCGAGCGCCATTCGTCTGTAATCAGCAACACCCTGACGCCGAGCCGGTGCGCAGCCTGCGCGAACCGGATGCTGTCCTTCTGATAGCGGCGAAAATCGAAAATGACCAGCACGTCGGCGGGCCCCATGTCCGTTAGCGTGACCGACGCGAGGTTCACGTTCGGCTCGACATACTGCACATGCGGGCGCGCATACGCGAGCGTGAAGGAAAACAGCGACGCGAGCGGCGCGGTGTAACGCCCGCCGCCGCAGAACACGCGGAGATCCGGATCGGCCAGCAGCGTCACCGCTTCGTCGAACGCCGCCGCGTCGAGCTCCTCGATCGTCGTGGCGAGCGCTTGCGAGAGCCGCTGGAAGATCGCCGAATTACTGTCGCGCATCCCCGATTCCGAGTGGAACGCGTCCATCCGCGCGAGCGGCGAATTCATCGCGGTGTCGATCTCGTCGTGCAACGCCTGCTGGAACGACGAGTAGTTCGGAAAGCCGATCCGCACGACGAAGCGAAACACGGTCGGATCGCTGACTTCGGCTTGCTTCGCAAAGCTCGCGATCGGCCCGAGACCGAGGCTCGGATAGCGATCCAGCAGCGCATGCGCGACCTTCTGTTCCGACGGCGTGAAGCTATCCATCTGGGATAGCAGCAACGCCCTGATGCTTGTCCCCATCGGGCACTCCGGCTTGCTCGTATCTGAATGACAAACGGCAGACATGTGTCTGCCGGCGACTCCATGCATGTTAGCCGATCGACGGCCCGCGGGCCGTATGAGACTGGAGATTAGAGGGACGCATCGCACAACCTTCAATCATTCACATGTGTAATAAAACAAACATTCAAAGCGACGGCGAACCCGTCAGATATAGCGGAATAGTTCAGTGATAACCCTAGGTTTTTGAATAAAAATCCCGGTGATATGATCGCGGCCTCGCTGGAATGTACTGTTCATTACATGCCGGATCAGTAGCGTTGACCAGCCCTCGGGGCCGGTCGCGCATCACGGCATGGCCCGGTTATTCGTCTGGAGGATTCCGTCATGAGGCGGCTCGTAGTACTCACCCTGTTGTCGGCCATGAGCGCGTGCGCGCTCGCCGCTTCGGAACCCGCTGTGGAAGCGAAGAACGGCATGGTCGTGTCGTCGCAGCATTTCGCGTCGCAGATCGGCGTCGACATCCTGAAGAAAGGCGGCAACGCGGTGGACGCCGCCGTGGCGGTCGGCTACGCGCAGGCGGTGACCAATCCGTGCTGCGGCAACATCGGCGGCGGCGGCTTCATGACCGTGCACCTGGCCGACGGCCGCGACCGGTTCATCAACTTCCGCGAGACGGCGCCGGCCGCGGCATCGGCGAACATGTATCTCGATGCGAAAGGCAACGTCATTCCGGACGACAGCCTGTACGGCTATCGCGCGGTCGGCGTGCCGGGCACGGTCGCGGGTCTCGACCTCGCGCAGCGCAAGTACGGCAAGCTGACGCGCAAGCAGGTGATGGAGCCGGCGATCCGGCTCGCGCGCGACGGCTTCGTGCTGACGCGCGGCGACACGGACATCCTCGACACGACGATCGAGCGCTTCAAGAAGGATCCGGAAGCCGCGCGCATCTTCCTGCGTCCGGACGGCACGCCGCTGCAGCCGGGCGACCGCCTGGTGCAGAAGGACCTGGCACGCACGCTCGAGCGCATCGCGGAGCAGGGCCCCGAGGCGTTCTATCACGGCGAGATCCCGAAGATCGTCGAAGCGGCCGCAAAGCGCGGCGGCGGCCTGATCACGGCAGCCGATTTCGCGTCGTATCGCGCGCAGGACGTCGCGCCGCTGACCTGTACGTATCGCGGCTACGAGTTCGTGTCGGCGCCGCCGCCGAGCTCGGGCGGCGTGACGATGTGCGAGACGCTGAACGTCCTCGAAGGCTATGACCTGCGCAAGATGGGCTATCAGTCGGCGTCGGTGGTCCACTACATGACCGAGGCGATGCGCCATGCATACGAGGATCGCAACACGCTGCTGGGCGACCCGAACTTCATCGACAATCCCGTCGCGAAGCTGACGAGCAAGCAGTACGCGGCCGAGATCCGCAAGCAGATCAGCGGCGAGATGGCGACGGCGTCGGTCGACGTGCAGCCGGGCGTCGGCGTGCACGAGAAGCCGGAGACGACCCACTATTCGATCATCGACCACGACGGCAATGCGGTGTCGACGACGTACACCGTCAACGGCCGCTTCGGCGCCGTGGTGATCGCGCCGGGCACGGGTTTCTTCCTGAACGACGAGATGGACGACTTCACCGTGAAGGTCGGCGCGCAGAACCTGTTCGGCCTCGTGCAGGGCACGCGTAACTCGATCGCACCGGGCAAGCGCCCGCTGTCGTCGATGGCGCCGACGATCGTGAAGAAGGACGGCAAGGTGTTCATGGTGGTCGGTTCGCCGGGCGGCTCGCGCATCATCACGATCACGCTGCAGACCGTGCTGAACGTGATCGACTACGGGATGACGCCGCAGGATGCGGTCGGTGCGCCGCGCGTCCATCATCAATGGCTGCCGGACGAGGTCTACTACGAGACCCGCGGCCTGTCGCCCGACACGCTCGCGATCCTGCACAAGATGGGCTACAAGATGGTCGAGCAGACGCCGTGGGGCGCCGCCGAGCTGATCATGGTCGGCCTGCCCGGCACCGAAGCGGCGAGCCGCCAGAGTTCCGGTAACGACTCGTCGGTCTCCGGCAACGTGCGCGTCGGCTACATCTACGGCGTCAACGATCCGCGCCGCCCGGCCGGGTCGGCGATCGGATACTGATCGGGTACTGACCGATCCGGTTTGATCGCATCACATTGAACCGTTGCAACCGGCGTTCGCCATCGCGCGAGCGCCGGAGCAGCGACAGGGCGCACGACCGGCCCGCAACGCGCACCGTGGCACGGCATCGGCGCGGCGTTTTTCTTCCATTCCTGCACCGTGCGTCGAGTACCGTTATGAACAAACGAATGTCTGCGGCAGTCTGGATCCTGCTTGCAATGGCGGCCGGCATCTTCATCGGCTACATGATCTACACGCAGTTTCCGGACAAGCAGTCCGCGACGGAAATCGCCGGCTACATCTCGCTCGTGTCCGACGTGTTCCTGCGGCTGATCAAGATGGTGATCGGCCCGCTCGTGTTCTCGACGCTCGTCGTCGGCATCGCGCACATGGGCGACGCATCGTCGGTGGGGCGCGTGTTCGTGAAGGCGTTCGGCTGGTTCGTCACCGCATCGCTGATTTCGCTGCTGCTCGGGCTGCTGATGGCGAACCTGCTGCACCCCGGGGAAAACCTCGGCCTGCCGCTGCCCGACGTCGGCGCATCCGCGCATCTCGCGACGTCCAAGTTCACGCTGAAGGATTTCGTCAGTCACATGGTGCCGAAGTCGATCGCCGAGGCGATGGCGAACAACGAGATCCTGCAGATCGTCGTGTTCTCGATGTTCTTCGGCGTCGCGCTGTCGGCGCTCGGCGAGCGCGGCAAGATCCTCGTGGCCGCGATCGACCAGCTGGCGCACGTGATGCTGAAGATCACCGGCTACGTAATGAAGCTCGCGCCGCTCGCGGTGCTGGCCGCGATGGCGTCGACCGTCGCGATCAACGGGCTGTCGATCCTGCTGAAGTTCGCGGTGTTCATGGGCGACTTCTACGTGAGCCTGTTCCTGCTGTGGAGCACGCTCGTGGCCGCCGGCCTGCTGTTCCTCGGCCGTCGGGTGTTCAAGCTGCTGGCGCTGATCAAGGAAGCGTTCATGCTGTCGTTCGCGACCGCCAGTTCCGAAGCCGCGTACCCGAAGATCCTCGACGCGCTCGACCGGTTCGGCGTGCGGCGCAAGATTTCGAGCTTCGTGATGCCGATGGGCTATTCGTTCAACCTCGACGGCTCGATGATGTACTGCACGTTCGCGTCGCTGTTCATCGCGCAGGCGTACAACATTCATCTGTCGCTCGGCACGCAGATCACGATGCTGCTGGTGCTGATGCTCACGTCGAAGGGGATGGCCGGCGTGCCGCGCGCATCGCTCGTCGTGATCGCGGCGACGCTGCACCAGTTCGACATTCCGGAAGCGGGGCTGCTGCTGATTCTCGGCGTCGACACGTTCCTCGACATGGGGCGCTCGGCCACCAATGCGGTGGGCAACTCGATCGCCAGCGCGGTGGTCGCGAAGTGGGAAGGCGAGCTGATGTCGGAGTCCGAAGCGAAGGCGCATGCCGCGCATCTCGATGCGGAACTGGAACGGCAGAACGGCGATCCGGCCTATGGCGCCGGTCGGGCGACGTCCGCTTAAGCGGCGCACGCCTCGTCGAGGGACGCCGCCAGCACCATCGCGGCGGCGTTGCCCGGCGTCGAACCGAGCAGTTGTGGCGCATAGACGCTGTCGCCGGGCGCGATCGGCCGCCCCGACAGCGCGCAGACGCCGCGCTTGCGCGTCGTGAACAGCCGCCACTTCTGATAACCGTAGTGGCCGGTGCACGCGTCGCGCCACGAAATCATCACGGTGTCGGGGGTGGGCCGCTCGAGCACGCTGATGGTCGGCTGGCTCGTCGCGTCCCACGACGGCAAGCGGTCGCGCGTGACGCTGCGCCGGCGCGGCGCGGCCCATGAGACGGACGGCATGTCGAAGCTGCCGATCGCGGCGACGGTCCTGAGCCAGGCGGCTGCACTGTTGCTCATGTCTGCTTTCCTCGAAACGTTACGCAATGTATCAAGACAGGCGGATGCGTGGCTGCACGCAGCCGTTGATCCGTTCGGCGATCCACAGCAGTGTCGCCTTGGAGAACCCGTGCAGCGCCTGCTGGTGCCGCCGGTACAGCATCAGATGGCTGAACTGGGCGAAACGCCCCTGGATGAAGCCGCCGCGGAAGAACCCGAATTGCCCGAGCGTGCCGAATGCGTCGTAGTCGCTGATCGACACGAGCGCGCCGAAATCGTGGAACGCGAACGGCGGCAACGGCTTGCCGTCGAGCCACGCGGGCAGGTGTTTCGCGAGATGCTCGGCCTGCTGGGTCGCGACCTGCGCGGTCGGCGGCAGCGGCCGCTCGTGGCCGTCGGGTTGCAGGCTCGCGCAATCGCCGATCGCGAACACGTGTTCGTCGGCCGTGGCCTGCAACGTGGGTCCGACCATGATCTGGTTCGCGCGGTTCGTATCGAGCCCGCCCAGCGCCTGCATGAAATCGGACGCCTTCACGCCGGCCGCCCACACCATCAAATCCGCTTCGGCAAACGAACCGTCTCCATAGTGGAAGCCGTTCGCGTCGGCCGACGTGACGCGCGTCGACGTCAGCACGTGAATGCCGATCTGTTCGAGCCGGCGCTGCGCGGACGCGGAAATCCTCGGCGGAAACGCGGCGAGGATGCGCGGGCCGCTTTCGAGCAGCGTCAGCTGCAGCCGCTCGCGCACCGTCGCATCGCCATACGCCTGCGCGACTTCCAGCAGCCGACTCAGCTCCGCTGCCAGCTCCACGCCCGTCGCGCCCGCACCGACGATCGCGACGCGAAACGGCTCGTCGCGCGCGATGCTGCGGAACACGCGCATCCGCAGTGCTTCGTTGAAGGTTTCGGCCTGCTGCTGGCTGTCGATGAAGTAGCAGTGCTCGCGCACGCCCGGCACGCCGAAATCGTTGGCCTGGCTGCCGAGCGCGAGGATCAGCACGTCGTATTCGAGCTCGCGCGCGTCGAGCAGGAGTTCGCCGTCCGGCGAGCGGATCTCGCCGAGCTGCACGCGGCGGCGCGCGCGATCGAGCCCCTTCAGTTCGCCGGGCTGGTACGTGTAGCCGTGGTCGCGCGCGTGGGCGAGGAAGATCACCTGCTGTTGCTGCACGTCGCGCGTGCCGGCCGCAATCGTGTGCAGCATCGGCTTCCACACGTGGGTCGGGCTGCGGTCGACGATCGTGACCTGCGCGCGCCCGCTACGGCCGAGGCGTTCGCCGAGGCGGGTCGCGAGCTGCAAGCCGGCGATTCCGCCGCCGACGATGACGATGCGGGTAGGGGAAGTAAGGGTTGTCATGGATAAATCATCACGTGATGAATAAGGTATGATCCTAGCGCTTCCCGGCTTCGCGTGTCAACGGAGCGGGGCGGGCGGCCCGGCTCCGGCGACGCGAAACCGGGGCACGAACACGGGCATTCGAATCAATCAACAGGAGCAGGAAAACGTGGCTGAAGTCACTGAGTGCGCGCCATCGAAGCGGCGCACGCGCGGGCGGCCGCTGGCGGACGCGTCCGTCGGTCCGGACGTGATATTGCGGGCAGCGCGCCGCACGTTCGCGAAGCGCGGCTACGATGCGACGAGCGTGCGCGAAGTCGCGCGCGAGCTGGGTATCGACGCGGCGCTGATCGCCCATCATTTCGGCACGAAGGAAACGCTGTGGCTGGCGGTCGTCGAGCAGATCGCCGAGCTGGCCGAGCCGATGTTCGATGCGTTGCGCGCGCTGCGCACGTCGTCATTGCCGCAGCGCGAGCGCGTGCGGCGCGCGATCGAGCTGTCCGTCGATCACGAATTCAACGAGCCGGATATCGGCATGTTCTTCTCGACCGCGGCGACCGAGGAGGGCGCGCGGCTCGACCGGCTGCGGGAGCGGATCGTGCGGCCGTATCACGACGCAATGTTTCCGCTGCTGGCGGAGGCTGTCGACGCCGGCGCGATCCGCCCGGTCGATCCCGATGTGCTGTTCTTCATGATCGCGAGCGCGATCGGCACGACGGTGTCGTATAGCCACCTGATTCTGGAGTTCACGTCGTTGCCCACGCGGCAGGATGCGTTCCGGCAGGCCGTGCTCGACGTCGCGCTCAACTTCCTGCTCGACTGAGCGCCGTGCGCGCGACGCGCGCGATCACGTCGCCGTCACGTCGCAGCCACCAGCCCCAGCGTGCCAACCGCGTGCCGCGCGGTGTCGCGCAGCGCGTCGACGAGCGGCGACGGCGTCCGGTACGCGATCGCCAGTTCGTACGCGAGCGGGCTGCCCGCGCCGGTCAGTTCGCAGAACGTAATGCCTTGCGGCTGCATCGGCACGAACAGGCGCGGCATCAGCGCGACACCGATGCCGCCCGCGACGAGTCCGGCCGTCGTCTGCATCTGGCGCGGCTGCTGGACCACCCGCGGTGCGAAGCCGGCCTGCGCGCACGCCGTCACGATCCGCGCATGCATGCCGGGCCCGTGATGCGCGGCAAACAGCACCCACGGTTCGTCCGCTAGCTCGGCCAGCGCAATGCGGCGGCGGCGCGCGAGCCGGTGGCCGTCGGGCAGCGCGGCGACCATCCGGTCGCGCAGCAGCGGCTCGATGTGCACGTCGCCGGCATCGGCCACCGGCAGCACGACGAGGCCGACATCCGTGCGGTCCTGCCGCAGCGCGAGCACCTGCTCGGCGGTCGTGCCTTCTTCCAGCTGGAAATCGACGTCCGGATGCCGTTCCTGGAACGCGCGGAGGATCAGCGGCAGCAGTGCGTTGACCGTGCTGTCGACGAACCGCAGCCGCAGCGTGCCGCCCAGGCCGGCGCCGGCGCGTCGCGCCACGGCCACCGCGCGCTCGG
>NZ_VWWG01000005.1:0-121359 GCF_011753085.1 Burkholderia sp. Tr-862 | reverse complement strand
GGCCCGGCGCCACACCGTCCGCGGCGGCCGCGTCCGGCGAGCCCACGGCCGCCGCGCCGTTCAGGGAAGTGCGACGGGTCACTTGGTTGCCTCGATCTCGTCGACGATCTGCTTCATCTGCGGCGTCTTCTCGTACTTCGCCCACAGCGGCTGCATCGCCTTCACGAAGGCCGCGCGGTCGACCTGCGCGGCCGGCAGGATCTTCGCGCCGCCCTTCGCCACCGCCTGCTGCGCCGATGCCTCACGCGCGGTCCACAGCTTCTGGTAGTACGGCACCGAATCGGCCGCGGCCTTCCTGATCGCGGCCTGCTCCTGCGGCGACAGCGTGTCCCAGATCTTCTTCGAGAACACCAGCACTTCCGGCGTCATCGCGTGCTGCGTCTCCGAGTAGTCGGGCGCCACCTCGAAGTGCTTGGTTTCCTCGTACGACGGCAGGTTGTTTTCCGCCGCGTCGACCAGGCCCGTCTTCAGGCCCGTGTACACCTCGGCGAACGGCATCGGCGTCGGCGTGCCGCCCATCGCCCTGATCTCGTCGACCATCAGGTCGGATGGTTGCACGCGCACCTTCAGCCCCTTCATGTCCGCCGGCGTGCGCACCGGACGCTTCGCGTAGATCGAGCGCGCGCCGCTCTCGTAGAACGTCAGCGCGATCATCCCCTTCGCCGAGAACGCGTCGAGGATCTTCTGGCCGGCCGGACCGTACATCGCCTTGCGGAAATGGTCGACGTCGCGGAACAGGAACGGGAACGACGGGATCAGCGACTCCGGCACGATCTCGTTGAACGACGCGCCGTTCACGCGTGCCATGTCGATCGCGCCGATCCGCACCTGGTCGACCGTGTCCTTCTCGGAGCCGAGCGCGCTGTTGCCGAACACCTTGATCGAGTCCTTGCCGCCTGTGAGCTTCGACAGCTCGTCACCCATGTACTTCACCGCCATGTTGGTCGGGAAGCTGTCGCCGTGCACGTCCGCCGAGCGGAATACACGGGCCTGCGCGGACATCGCGAAGCCGGCCATCAGCGCGACGGCCAGTGCGGTACGGGAGCGGGGGAATCGGTGCGTCATCGTCAGTCTCCTTGTTGGTTGCTCTCTATTTGGCGGCGATCCGGGCGGCTTGCGCATAGGTCTGGCTTAGGCCTTCGCTGATCCGCAGTCATACGTTGTATGACGTGTCGGAGCGAATGTACGTCGGTTAATCGTTTAACTCACTTGGTGCATACCCCTATAAGCGCCTCTGTAGCGGGTTGACGGCCGGATAAAGGGAAAAGCGTTCTCTGTCCAGCCGGACGCTAGCGAAACGTTTTCCGGAAACGGGCCCGTATTTGAATCGGCGCTAGGTTGCGTCGTTTTCCTGATGCCGAATGTCGTCTTTCGTTTCCCTGCCTCTCGTTATAGGATGACTGATCACAATGTGGCCACGGCCCGCGCCGCCACGAGCCCGCGCCCCGCCCGACTGACCCGATACCAACCCGGCAGCGTCCGCGGACACTGCCTCACCAGGAGACATCCGTCATGACATCCCGACT
The DNA here is from genome assembly GCF_011753085.1 of Burkholderia sp. Tr-862. Taxonomy (NCBI): domain Bacteria; kingdom Pseudomonadati; phylum Pseudomonadota; class Betaproteobacteria; order Burkholderiales; family Burkholderiaceae; genus Burkholderia; species Burkholderia sp. Tr-862. The sequence goes on along the minus strand of NZ_VWWG01000005.1, from coordinate 119,833 downwards.
TTCCGGGTCGAGCGCACGCCCGCGCGTGCTCGCTCTGTTCGCGACGCTCGTCACGACTGCCGCGAACCTCACGCTGCACAGCGTGAAGCTGCCGGTGTTCGCGTCAACTGCGAACCGCGTCGTGGTGGATGGCGAGGCCACCCGCAATGCGCGTCCCGGCAACGTGATCGACTGCAGCAACGCGTTCGTCGACCGCCCCGGCATCGACCAGTCGAACCCGTTCGGCTCGACATGGGCGCCGTCGTTGTAACGACGACGCGATGACGTCGATTCTCCGATAGTGAGCGGGGCGTCGCGTCATCGGGCGGTGCGCCCGTCATGCGCGCTTCGGGCACGCGGGCCGGAGATGGCGCGCGTATCGTCGTAGCGGGCACGCACGATGCGTGCTCGCTGCGACGTCGGAAACGCGAAAGGAGGTGTGCGATGCAGACGACCAGAACGTCGGCGGGGCAGAATCAAGACCCGCCGTTGAATCCGGGCGACGAAGGGCCGCCCGATGCGCCCGGCGTCGGCGAGGATCTGTGCGGAGTATGCCGCGGCACCGGCATGGTCGAAGGGCAGAAATGCGCGGTATGCGGCGGGACCGGCAAGGTGCTGCAGGGAATCGGCGGCGGCTAAGCGGGATTGGGCAATGCTCGGAGGGACCGCGAATCGCACGCGACCCCGCTTCAGCGCCGGACGCTAGTGCGGGACGTCGGCTATCGCGCCCCGCACGACTTTAACGACCCAGCCGCCGGTCGCGCAGGAACGCATTCAACTCGCCGCCCGCATGCTCGATGTGACGCTTGAGCAGTGACGCCGCCGCGCGCGCATCGCCCTTGCGGCACAACGCGACGAGTTCGGCGTGTTCGGATTCGGCCACGTCACGCGCGGCCTCGGATAGCGACAGCTGCACGCGCGTATAACGGTCGGTCTGTTGCAGCAGCGACGCGACGATCGCCGTGGTCTTCGGCTGGTCGGCGCGCGACAGCAACAGCTGATGCAGTTCGGTGTTCAGTTCGCCCCAGCGTCCGGACTGGCTCGCATGCAGCACTTCGCTGTATTCCGCGAGGATCGCGTCGAGCCGCGCGAAATCCTCGGCGGTGAGCTTCGGAATCGATTTTTTCAGCAGCACGGGTTCCAGCAGCGCGCGCAATTCGAAGAGTTCGGTGATGTCCTCCGGGGACAGCTCCGAGACGATCGCGCCCTTGTGGGGCAGGATCTTCACGAGCCCTTCGCTCTCGAGCTGCACGAGCGCTTCGCGCAGCGGGATGCGGCTGATGCCGAGTTCGGTCGCCAGCGCATCCTGGCGAAGCTGGTAGCCGTCGACATACTCCCCTGTCAGGATACGGCGGCGCAATTCGTTCGCTGCGGCTTCGGCACGCGTGGCGTAGACAAGAGCAGGGCGTTTCTCGTTCATGTTGCGGTTCGGACTGGGGAAGGCGGGCAGGCAAGCGCCGGTGCGGCGGCGGCGGATATTGCATATTTTCTACAATATTAGCAGAGGGGTCTTGGGGGGGAAGAGGCAGTGGAGGCAGAGCGTCGCGCCGGCGTGCCCCGTCGGTCAGACAACGGCAGGTTTCTCGGCGGAATTCGGCGGATATCGCTTGCCGCCCCCCACCAGTCGTTCGAGAGTCGGCGCCTTCAATGGTGGCTTTGGGCCTGCAGTCCATACCAAGAAAGGTAGAAAGCCGCGATCGGCTTGGGCATCGCGCCGATGCCCACCTCCTCGCGGATCAGACGGCAATGGACTTCATAGTTCGATACTTCGATGCGCACACTCAAAGGCCGCTACAGACTCGCCCCTGCAAGCGAGAGAAACGCCTCGTACGAGTGGCGCGGGAAATGGCCGACCAACAGACAATCGTTCGCCGCTTCGAGCGCGGCCTCATCGAGCGTGGCCAGCGGATGATCACTATCGGGCCGAGGATGCCACCGACGGGTTGCTACCCGCACGGCGGCGGTACAGTCCGAGCGTCGCGCACAAACCGCAGAACGCAGCGAAGCTCAGCCAGTAGCCGGGTGCGGCCTTGTCATGCAGGACCTGAATCAGATACGTCGATACCGCCGGCGTAAAGCCGCCGAACAGCGCCGTCGCGAGACTGAACGCCAGCGAGAAGCCCGCGACGCGCACTTCGACCGGCATCACTTCGGTGAGCGCGGCGACCATCGCGCCGTTATACATGCCGAAGAAGAACGAGAACCACAGCAGCACGATCAGCATCCGCGCGAAGCTCGGTGCATCGGCGAGCCAGGACAGCGCCGGATAAGCTGTGAAGATCGCCAGCACGGAAATGGCGAGCAGCAGCGGCTTGCGACCGATGCGATCGGAGATCATGCCGCCGATCGGCAGCCAGACGAAATTCGATGCAGCCGCGAGCAGCGTCACCATCAAGCTGTCGGAGGTGGACAGCTTCAGCACCGACTTGCCGAAGGTCGGCGTATAGACCGTGATGAGATAGAAGGTGGTGGTGGTCATTGCCGTCAGCAGCATGCCGCCGACGACGATGCGCCAGTTGTCGAGCAGCATCGCAAAAATGTCGCGCGTCCGCGGATGATGCCGCCGCGCTTCGAACGCCGCGGTCTCCTGTAGCGAACGGCGCAACACGAACAGGAACGGCACGATCGCGCAGCCGATAAAAAACGGCACGCGCCAGCCCCATGCGGCGATCTGCTGTGCGGACAGCCACTCGTTCAGAGCGTAACCAATGGCCGCCGCCATGACGATGGCGACCTGCTGGCTCGCCGACTGCCAACTCGTGTAAAAGCCCTTGTTGCCGGGCGTTGCCATTTCCGCGAGATAGACGGACACGCCGCCGAGTTCGGCTCCCGCCGAGAAGCCCTGCAACAGACGCCCGAGCAGTACGAGCGCGGGTGCGAACAGGCCGATGGTCGCGTACCCCGGCACGCAGGCAATCAGAATGGTGCCGCTCGCCATGATGGACAGCGTAACGATCAGCCCGGTGCGTCGTCCGACCTTGTCGATATACGCGCCGAGAAAGATCGCGCCGAGCGGACGCATGAGAAAACCCGCGCCGAACACGGCGAAAGTGAGCATCAGCGACGCGAATTCACTGGTGGAAGGAAAAAAGATCGTCGAGATCGATGTCGCGTAGAAGCCGAACAGAAAGAAATCGAACTGTTCGATGAAGTTGCCACTGGTCACGCGCAACACGGCGGCGGCCCTTGTGATGGGTGAAACGCCGGAAGAAGCGGCGATCGGTTCGATACGGTTCATTGCGTCTCCTGTTTGTTATCTATGGTGATGGGCGCCCAAGGCGCCCTGGTGCTTGCTAATCCGCACCGAGGTTCAATGTGTTGCGTTGCCGCTTCTCGATCGACGACTTGAGCAGCGCTGCAGAACGGAAGATGCCGTGCGCGAATTTGCCGTAAGGCAGCGTGGCGAACAACGCCATCACGATGCCGAGATGAATCGCAAGCAGCGACGGCATTGCCGAAGTCGTGCGGAGCGCGAGCAACGCGAGACCGGATGCGCTCGTCAGCAGCAGGAGCGCAATGAAGCCGCGGTCCATCGGGCGCTGACGAGCATCGCCCCGCTCCGGAACGCGTTTCAGGTTCAGCCAAAGCAGTCCCGCCGGCCCCGCAATCAGTCCAATGCCGCCCGCCGTTCCCAGCAGCACTGGCACGCTCAGAAACGGATACGGCGCTTCCAGACCGAATGCATAGTGATAGAGCGTCGCGACCGCGGTTGCCGCAAAGCACAGCATGAAGCCGTAGAACGTCAGGTGATGGAAACGGCGCCGCGCCAGCGTGAAGGCATCGTTCTCTTCATTGCAGCCGTCGCCGTGGCCGCCGTCCAGGTACTTGAGCGTCAGCGCGTGCTTGGCCGCTTCCGCGACGGCTGGCGCGCTCGCTCTAGCCGTTCCTGCCGACACGTCGCGCCAGAAGCGCGTGACGCCCAGTCCGAGCGCGAGACTGGCGAACAGGAAAACGATGCCGAACATCGCCGCGAGCAAGTTGTGCGGGAAGATCACGTAGAAGTTCGCTGGCGCGACATCGCCTGACACGCCGCCGCGCAACGCAGTGCCGAGCAGCAGAAACAGCGCGAGTCCGGCCGCCAGGGCAACCGACAAAGTCAGGCCGTTACGCTTGTACAGCGCGCCGAACGACGCAGGAACCGCATACTCGGTGTAGGTCTCGAGCCGGACTTCAGCCATCGCTTTCGGCACGTTCACGCCGAATTCGTGCGGCGGCGCGTATTGGCACGCGTGATAACACGCACCGCAGTTGTGGCAGAGATTCGCCAAGTAGTTGACGTCAGCCTTGCCGAACTCGAGGCGACGCGTCATTGCCGGGAATACGGCGCAGAATCCTTCGCAGTAGCGGCAGGCGTTGCAGATCTGCATCTGCCGCGCCACTTCGGTTTCAGCGGCGCTCATCGGCACAATGGGGATCACGCGCGCCGTGTCGCCGTGTGAAGCTTTTGTCGTACCACGCGATAACGTCGTGCGCGTGCGTTCGGGTGCGAGCGCGTCAGACTGTTGCACGGGTTGTCTCCATAGTTTTGAGTGCCGCACGCGCGGCCTGCGTCCCGGCAATGCGCCCGAAGGCCGTGCCGATCGACATGCCGACGCCCGCCGTATAGCCCTTGCCGAGCACGTTGCCGGCCATCATTTCGCCAGCCACGAACAGGTTCTCGCTGGCTTTGCCGCCGAAGTGGACCTGCGCGCGATCGTTGGTTTTGAGACCGAGATACGTGAACGTGATGCCCGGCCGCAGCGCATAACCGTAGAACGGCGCCGTATCGATGCGCCGCGCCCAGTGCGTCTTGGGCGGCACGAGGCCTTCGGTGTGGCAGTCGTCGAGCGCGGTGTGGTCGAAGGTGCCGTCGCGACACGAATCGTTATAGCGCGTGAGCGTTTCCATGAAGCGCGCTTCCGGCAGCCCGAGCTTGCGCGCGAGTTCCGGCAGCGTGTCGGCCTTTTCGCCGGGAAACACCGGCGGCATGAAGCGGCCGCTTGCTTTCGAATCGATGATCGAATAGCCGATCTGTCCCGGCTGGTGCGCGACGAGCCGCCCCCAGATTGCATAGCGCTTCGGCCAGAAATCCTCGCCTTCGTCGTAAAAACGCTCGGCGTCACGATTCACCACGACACCCAGCGACACGCAGTCGATGCGCGTGCAGATGCCGCCGTCATACAGCGGCGCGCGTGCATCGATGGCGACGCAGTGCGACTGCGACGGATCGCCGATCATGTCCGCACCGGCGTCGGTCATATGCTTGATGAGCACGCCGTTGTTGAAGCGCGTGCCGCGAATCAGGAAGTTGTCGGCAGGCCATTCGCCGCGTGCGTTTTGCCCCCACGCTTCGCGCAGCCATTCGCGATTCGATTCAAAGCCGCCCGCTGCCAGCACGCAGGCACGTGCCTCGAAGCGCCGACCGCCGCTGCGCGCCGCGACGAAGCGGCTGCCGTCGAGTTCGAGCGAATCGACTGGTGTTTCGTAGCGGATATCGACGCCGAGCGCTTCGGCGCTGCGGTAGTACGCGTTGACGAGCGCCTTGCCCCCGCCCATGAAGAATGCGTTGGTGCGCGCTACGTGCAGCGCGCCGGAGAGCGGCGGCTGGAAGCGCACGCCGTGCTTCTGCATCCACGGCCGGCACGACGACGACGCGCGGATCGTCAATCGCGCGAGATGCTCGTTCGTGATGCCGCCGGTGACTTTCAGCAGGTCCTGCCAGAATTCCTCTTCCGGATAGGCATCGACGAGAACGTCTTGCGGCACATCGTGCATGCAGCGCAAATTGCGCGTGTGTTGCGAGTTGCCGCCGCGCCATTCGCGCGGCGCGGATTCGAGAAGCAGGACGGAGGCGCCAGATTCTCGCGCCATCAATGCGGCGCACAGCGCGGCATTGCCTCCTCCGATTACGAGCACATCGACCATTAGACTTGTCTCCTTTCAGACGCATCGTAAAGATCGAGTGCCCGCTTCGCTATCAGCCGGCCGTCAACGGGTCTTCATCTTTTGTGAAGACCATGGTCCCGCAATCGCGCGCCGGGCCAGCGGCCTTCCTGCACGAGTTGACGGGCGACATCGACGAGCACCACGCGCGCGGCGAGACCGGCGGGAGACAGCTCGTCGTCGGAGATGCTGGCGAGCATGTTGGGCCGCGTGGCGTATTTCTCCGCGACGGGAACGCTCTTTAGTATTACGTTCTCGGGCCTTGCGAGCGCAGCGCCCGGCTGTATCGTCGCGCCGATGCCCGTGCGGACGAAGTCCATCAGAAGCGCCAGGCCGTCGACTTCGGCGACGATGTTCGGCTGATATTCGGCGCGCTTGAACGCTGATAACAGCTGCGAACGCAGCCCGTGCGTGCCGCTGGGAAGAATGAGCGGGAGCTTGCCGAGATTTTTCAGCCGGACGGATGCGCTGGTCGGCATGCCATCCAGATCGCTCGCGCCGATCAGAAACAGTCGCTCGTCCAGCAGCGGCAGCACGCTCCAGCGTTGCGCGGGTTCCTCGCGGAACAGCACGGCGAGATCGATCTGACGCGCGCTCAGCATGGACGCGAGATAGCCGGAGAGACTTTCGACCATGTGCAACCGCACGTCGGGATAGCGTGAACGCATGGCCTGCATGAATGCGACACCCAGCACGCTCGCCGTGCTCGGCGCCATGCCGACGCTGACGTGACCCGACAGACGGGCGGAGCGTGCCGCGAGTGCTGCATCGTCGATATGACGCAGCGCGAGCTGCGCCTGACGCCAGAACGCCAAACCCGCGTCAGTCGGAACGACGCCGCCCGAGGTGCGTTGCAGCAGACGCGTGGATAGTTCGCCTTCCAGACGGCTGATCTGCTGACTCAATGCAGAGGTCACCACGCCGAGCTCCAGCGCTGCCTTGCCCATGCTTCCGTGTTCGACGACGCTGAGAAAATAGCGTAGTTGTCTGAGTTCCATTCCGCGCTCGGTCAAGGGGATTACATAGGCGCCATAACGCGTCCCGCCTGACGCATCAATGGACTACCGCTCATCGAACTACCGCTCATCATCCAGCCCGCGCCGATGCCCTGCCTTCCGTCGACATCACTCAGGGCTTCCCCTCCCCTTCCCTGGCCGCTCTAGCCGCAGCCATGCGACTTTGCACGGCAACGAGTTGGTCATCCGTAGTCGCCACCAGCCACAGACGTGCCTGCTCCTCGATCCGGCGGTTGTGGTCTTTCAACGGGCCCATCGTGGCAGCGGCCTTCCAGACCACCGGGCCGATTCGGCTTTTCCTGCCCGATGGCGCGCCGACCAGCAGGCAGTAAGGTCCCAGCGGCAGCGACACGAACGGAAGTGCCGGACTCGCGGATACGCGCCAGTCAACGAAGGGCGCGTCGCCGATAAGCAGCGGCAGAGGCAAGCCGTAGAGCACACTAAAATCGTACAGCGCAAGTTGCTCGCGCATGCCGACGTAAATGCGCCGGATGTCGTCGACAACCGCCGCGCGGATCTCGTCGTCGAACATGGGTTCCTGTGCGTATCGGGCAAATGCCTTGCGAGCCTCCCCTTGATACGCACTGAACAGGCCAATCTCCACGCAGTCCTGCACTGCGCGCTGCACGTCCGCTACAGAACCGGCCTCTTCCGGCTTACCCAACTGCGCAGCCCGCAAAAACCGGGCAAGTCCGGCCTCCTGAATTGCAGGCCCATCCACAGACGCATCGTCGTCAGCGCCGTTGCCAAGCGGCACGTAGATATATTTCTCCGCTGCGAAATGCGACTTCTTGCCTTCGTCAAACTTGATTTCGCAGTCAACGCAGTCCAGATAGCGCGTCCCGATTCGGCCATGCTCCCAAACCCAATTTTTCAGGAACGGACGTAGCGGATGCAGTCTGTCGTGATCAGTCATGGAAACCTCCGGGTTGCCCCAGTATAGTTCCAAGTTGCCGATTGCCCCGTGCAGGGCATGGCGGTCGATCAATCCGACGGATCGAGGCTCCGGTCAGACTGCACGCGACACAAGCTCCCTCAGAGCCGTCTCCAGCTCGACGCGGCCGCGCACGATTTCGTCAGGATTGCTTTCGAAATCGATCCAGCCCTCGTTGAAGCCATCCAGCATGCGCATCCGGGGTAGAGGATGCTTCATGCCCTGCCCGCGGAACAGCGCTTCCCACGTCTGCCTGTCGACAACTTCCGCGCGTACCTGCGCACCCAGCACGCGGGCGAAGGCCAATGCGAGATCATTGGGACTCACCCGGCGCGGGCCCTCAAGCTCGACCACACGCACACCGCGCCACGTCTGTTGGAGCAGTTCGGCCGCAACGCGGCCTACGTCCGCGGTAGCGACCATCGGCACGAGCTTGTCGAGCGGCTGCAGGTAACTGGCAATGACGCCATCGTCGCGCGCTGACGCGACATCCCATGCGGCGTTTTCCATGAACCAGCCAGGCCGCAGGAACGTCACCGGCATCGGCATCTCGCGCAGCGCCTGCTCCATCAGCGTGCGTTGAGTGAGCAGATTGATCTCGTCAGCCTGTGCGCCGATCGTCGACAGGCAAACGACTTTTTCTGGCCGCGCTTTCAGGAGCGCTGCGGACACAGCCTCGATCACCTGCCGCGCTTCGGGAAACCCGGGCGCCGGATCGAACTCCGAAGGCGGCAGGATGAAAACGCCGGTCGCGCCTTCAAAGGCGGCGGCCAGCGACGAAGCGTCTTCCATGAAGGCCGTCGCGATCGCGCAACCTCGCTCTGCCCACGACGCTGCTCGCGCCTCGTCGCGCACGACCGCGCGCACCGGCTGACCCGTGGCCAGCAGTTCGCGGGCCAGCGCGCCGCCAACCTGGCCGGTGATTCCTGTTATTGCATACATTGCTCGTTCTCCATGTGTGGATACATCGGGTGTCTCGGTGACACGCATTCTGGACAAACGCCGACCGAAACAAAATGACATGGATGGCATCAGATTAGTGACAAAGAGTCATCAATGCGGCAAGATCAACAGAGTTGTCCTGCGCTGCTGCATTGCGCAGCATTGGCGTGTTGGTCTTCGGTTGGTCGGTCGCGATCTACCGCCCGCATTCACTCGAGCAATCATGAGATCCAGTAGCGAGAAGCTGTCCGGCAGCATTAGCGTGTTCGCCGCCGTGGTGGACATGGGGACGTTCGCGGCCGCTTCAGAGGTAATAGGAATGACGCCACCGGGCGTCAGTCGCGCGATTGCGCGGCTGGAAAAAAAGCTGAACATCCGGCTCTTCAACCGAACGACGCGCTCCGTCTCGCTGACTGAAGAGGGCCGCCGCTTTTACGAGCAGGTCATGCCCCATCTCGCCGGGCTGGAGGAAGCAGCCGCTGCCGCGGCCGGTAGCGCCTCCGCTGTGCGTGGAAAGCTGAGAGTCAATCTGGATCCTGTCGTCTACCGGACCATTCTCGGGCAGCAACTCGATGCGTTCATGGACGCGCACCCTGAACTCGAGATCGAGCTCATCGCGCGAGACAGTCTTGGCGACCTCGTCATGGATGGCTTCGACATCGCCGTGCGATTCGGCGAACCTCGAGCCTCTACGCTGATCGCGAGAAAGTTGCTCGATACCGGCATTGTTACGGTCGCGGCGCCCTCGTACGTCGCTCGCTGGGGACGGCCGACAAAACCCGAGGACCTGGAAAGCCGAAGCCACAGATGCATTGAATTTCGCAACCCGGAGACAGGCAAGCCATTCGCTTGGGAATTCCATCGCCGGCGAAAGCGCATTGTGGTTGATACTCGAGGACGCCTCACGGTCAACGATCCGGGCGCCCTGCTCAATGCATGCCTCGCCGGCTCCGGAATCGCGCAGATGTTGCTGCTCGGTGCCGAGCCCCTGATCGCGAACGGCCAATTGATCAATCTCTTTCCCGAATGGGCAGACGAGCGATTTCCCTTATATGCGTACTATCCGTCACGGCATCACCTGCCGGCAAAGACGCGGGCTTTTCTTGACTTCGTTGTTGAACTGATGGGCAACCACGAGCGCGTCGGCACGCGCTAAGCACACGCGATCTCGTCGTCAGTCGCATCTCAAAGCAGCAGCGACACACATAGCGCCATACCGGTCAGGTAGGTGCCCAGTGCGCCGACGAACCGCAAAGGGTTGAACTTTGCCATCGTTGGCCATGCGATCAGTCCGACGACGAGCAAACAGCGGCATACGGTTGCCGCGACGATCAGCGACACCGTCGCCGTCGACGGCGATCGCGCGCCAAGATAGAGAAACAGCAACGCGAGGAACGGCGCGTATTCGGCCGTGTTGGCATGAGCCCGGACGAGCTTGTGTAGCCGGTTCGCGGGGTCAGGCTTGCAGCCCGATGCGGTGCCTTCGCGGAAACGCATCACCGAGATGGACAATCCGAGGCCGAACAGGAGTAGCCCTAGAACTACCACGCATGCGAGAGCAACGTTGTTCATTTGAATGAGCCTCCTTCGCAGGGCATCAACGAGCGCCGGCACGTTGCCGGGCAAGGCGCTGACGCCACCGGCAGACCGTGCGCACCGAGACACCCAGTTCCCGCGCAATTACCGTATTGGAGTGACCCTCGTGAGCCCACTACGCGATACGCGCCCGCATCACATCGCGCTGCGCAGCTGTCTTCCGCTCAACCAGCGACAGCAGTTCCTGCCGCTCTTTGTTCGCCAGCTTCACTGGCGTTGCATGACGGCCTCGGCTCATCCCGATGATGGTAATCGAGGCGGCTGTTTATTCAAGCCATTTACGTGAGGTTGTACTAGATGCCTGCCACGCACACCGTCGGCTGACTGCGCGCACCGATCGCCTGCCAAACCATCAGCGCAGGTCTGCGCGAAGGTCGCGCACACCGCGCCCCGTCCTTTGGCGCAGGAGCGCGCCCAACGTCGCCCCGTCGACGTAACCCACCTGAGCTGCCACGGCTTCCAGGTCCATGCCGCCATGGAGAAGCGATTGGGCGTGCTCCACGCGTAAGTCCTGAAAATAGGACAGGGGGGATTTTCCCAGTATGGCTTGGCATCGCCGCTGCAATGAGCGCGTGCTGGTCCCTACCGCGGAAGCGGCATCCTGCAGGGAGAACCCGTCTTTCAGATGATCCCTTGCCCAGCGCTCGAAACGCAGGACGAGCGGATCGGCCTGCGCCAGATGGTTAGGGATAATGTATTGCGCCTGCGACGAACGCAGGTCGGCGAGCAGGTATCGCGAAACCACCACGGCCAACTCCGGACTCGCCTTGCGAATCAGCCAAAGCGCAAGGTCGAGATGCCCCATCGCCGCGCCGGCTGTTACGCCGATATCGGTCGACACCAGCATTCGCGACTCTTCGAGTTGCACCTTGGGGAAGCGTTGCCGGAACAGCGGCGCAAGCCACCAGGTCGTCGTCGCCTCGCGCCCATCGAGGAGACCGGTTTCGGCCAACACGAACGCCCCGATACACGAAGTGGCGATCTTGGCTCCCTGCTCATGCCACCTCCTGAGCTCCACAACGGCCTGCTTTACGTCAGACCGCTCGAGCGCCGGAATCAGAAGCTCTGGTGTCGAGGTCGCCAGGGCGGGAAGGATCACCCAGTCCGGCATCAATGCCGATGTTATGGACTGTACGGGAATAGCCAGTCCACCATTGGTCCGCACCTTCTTGCGCACGCCGACGACGCTTATTTCAAACGGAAGTTGCCTGCCTTCACGGGCCGCAAAACTGTTCGCCATCCTGAGCGCATCGAGCATCGCCGTGTACCCGGTGTCAAACACTCCATCGAGAGCAATCAGCGTGATTCGCATGGCGTAAACGACCTCAAAGTTGGCATTTACGACTGTACCTTCTTTCGAGTGCGGGGGCTAGACTCTGCCTCGTCGATTCACCAAGGAGACGACAAATGAAAGTTTTTGCAATCGGAAAGGGCGTGAAACCCATCACGGACGACGTTCGGCAACAGATCATGCCGAAGGAAGTCCCTCACACGCTTAAGCTCTACCTCGAAGGCAAGATCGAGCAGTTTTACTTTATCGACGACCATCCGGGCGTGGTCTTCCTGATGAGCGTCGAATCTGTCGATGAAGCCAAAGCGGTCGTGGGTGCAATGCCCCTCGCGGCTGGCGGCTTCCTCGACTTCGAGTTCCTGCCGGTCGGCCCGCTCAAACCCCTCGGTATGCTGCTTCAGGGCAAGTAAGCTGATAGCGCCGTCAATGATGACGCAAGTTGTTGACGGCGCACCGGGATGCTTTGAAGCGGCAGGAAGCGCGCTGACTATGAAGCCGACAACGGAACTTCACTATCTGTTCTTCCTGGCGATCGTGATCGTCCTCATGTGGATTCCGCACATGAGAATGCGGCAACCCGAACCGGCCGAAAGACGAACTTCACGCTGCGCGAAGGGGCCGCTGGTAAACTCGGGCAGCCAAGGCAACTTTCCCGCCCTCACATGAGCACCCAACCCACCGCCCTACCTGCGAACGTCATCCCAATGATGCAGCAGCCTTGTGTGACAAGGCCCAAATCAGAAAGCAGCGCTGCAATTCACACCGTTATGTCCTGTTGACGGAGTCTCTATGCCATTGACGGTCGGCATGCTCGCCCGGCGTTGCGGCATTACTGTTCGCGCCTTGCACTACTACGACCAAACAGGTCTGCTGAAACCGATCGGCCGCTCTACTTCAGGCTACCGGCTGTACGACGAAGCCAGCGTGTCGACGATCAAGACGATCCAGGCGCTGCGTGGTCTCGGCCTGACACTCGACGCCATTGCACAAATGCTGCGCAACCGGCAGATCGCCCTGGCGGAAGTGATTGCCGAGAGCCGCCGGGCAATCGACGCGGAACTGACAAGGCTGAACACCCTGAATGAGCGGCTCACGGTGCTGCAAGCCGCGTCCGATTCAGGCATGACCTGGTGTGATGCGGATTGGCCTGGCACGCTCGCGTTACTCGATCGATATCGGGAACACTTCAACACGTCCGAGATTGCGACGATCCTCGCGCGTTGGAAAGGCATGGAAGCGACCTTGTCGCAGTTGTTTGCGGACGTGCGTGACGCAATGGATCGGCAGGTGCCGCCCGACACCCACGAAGCGCAGAGGCTCGCATATCGCTGGTTAGGCGCCGCGATGCAATGGATGGGCGGCGACATCGGCACCACGCGGCGCTGGCGGCAATTGCATGGCGACGCGGCGCAAGCCCCCGACCACGCGGGGCTTGATCATGCGCTGATCGCCTACATCGAACAGGCGACTCGCTTACATCTGGCGGCCTTGAGGCGCCACCTGACCGACGACGACATGCAACGCCTCGACAAGACTCTCTCGGCAGAATGGATCACGCTCGGCGCGGACGTCAAACGAGCGATTGCCTGCGACGCTGACACTGACGACGACGCCTCGCTCGTGAGCCGTTGGCACTCGCTGCTCGAACGAACGACACGCGGCGACGTCGCGCTGCGCAGCAAGCTGCTACAGGCCCTGTCTGACGAGCCAATGCTGCAAGCCGGCCATCCGATGGGGCCCGACGTACTCGCATGGCTGCGGCGTCAAGAAGCCGTCAATGGCGACACTGCCAATAATGAGTCCGGTGCTTGACCCTCACGTGAACGTCAGGGTTCATGCTGGCGACCTTTCAATGGAGGAAGCGCATGAACCCCATACCGAACGATCTGCTCGAGTTCCGTATCGGTGCTCGTCCCGTTCGATCGATGCGGCTGGACGGCGGCATTCTGGCCGCGCAGGTGGGTAACGAGCCGCCTGCCGTCGTCGTACTGAACGGCGGACAAGCCTTCGTCTCGAAGGCGACCTTGCGGCGATTGCGGCGCGACTTGCGCCGCGTTGCCGGTATCCTGCCGCCCGGCACCCCATTCGTCCTGCTCGGCTACCCTGACAAGCCCGGTACGCAATACCGGATCACTGACATCGTCGAGCATATTGCACATGGCATCGCCACGCATTGGCAGTGCACGACGCTCATGGGTATCTCGTTCGGAGGCGTCGTCGCGGCGCGCCTCGCGGCCGCCCACCCGGCGCTCGTCTCGCGACTGGCGCTAGTCTCGAGTGCGCATCGCCTGGCGTCCGAGGGCTGCCGGCTCGTCGAGCAGCAAATCGCCTACGCGACTCGCTCCGATTTCGTCAGTCTGCTCGAAACGATGTCCGGATGCTTCCGCGCCGGCTGGCGCAACATGCTTCTCCGCGCGGCGTTGTTCGGTCGACGCCGCCACGTCACGTCATCGGTCAACGAAAGACACGTCATTGTTCGTACCTTGCGCGCATTGCGTAACGATGCGCGCGACGGTTCGCCGTGGCCCAGCCGGATCCTCGCAGATACGTTGATTGTCTGTGGCGCCGCGGATCCAATCTTCGCGGATGCGGCCCGTGAAACGTCAGCGTGGGTGCCGTCGGCAACCCATCATGCGCTGGCAGGCGAAGGACATATGGTGATGATCGAGCGCCGGCGGCAGGTTGCCGGACTCATCCGGAACTGGCTCGATCCGCGTTCATAAGCCCCCGCTCTCAGCACACACCTGAGTTCGATCGACTCGCCGAAATCCCGAAGGCCAGCCAAGCCCCATGCTTTGGCAGGACTCCGAATTTATGTTGTCCGCTCACGGGATTCGCGAAACGACCTCGTCCACATTCCATTTCGTCAAAAATCAAAATAATGTCTCCAGTTTTCTGCCGCTATTACATTCCGCTCGCAACCCTTACCTTTGCTGCCGCCGCGCACGCGGAGAGCGAATATACGCTTTCGCTTGGCGGTGGCATCGCACCTCGGTATCAAGGCAGTAATCAATATCGAGGCGTCATCGGTCCATCATTTTCCGTCGCATTTTCCAACGGTTTTTTCATCAGCACTTCAAACGGGGCAGGCTATCGCTATACATCGCCGCGGGGCGTGTTCGTGTCGGCGGCGATCGGCTACGCGCGTGGACGCAAGGATTCGCGCAGTTTCAGCGGGGATGGTTCGGATTACCTGAAGGGCATGGGCGACGTGCCCGGTTCGGTGATCGCACATTGGCAAGCGGGCGTGCGCGATGACGATGGGGTTGAAGTGTCGGTGACGATCGATACCCCGGTCACGCATGCGTCTCGTGGATTCGCCGGGCACGTCGATCTGTCGGTGCCGCTGCTGCATGCAGGCAAGAATACGATCGTACTGACGGGAACCGCTAACGCAGGTACAGGCCGCTATACGCAGACATTTTATGGGGTAACGAATGCGCAGGCGGCATCGAGCGGATTCCGGCCATATTCGTTGACGGGCGGAATCCATAGCGCATCAATGTCGCTCGCATGGACGCATTCGGTATCGCAACATTGGTCGGTTCTTGCAACCGCCGGGATATCACGAATCCTCGGCCGCTTCGGCGATAGCCCAATCGTGCAGACGCGCAACAATTACTATGGAGGGGCCGGCGTCAGTTTCCGATTCTGATGCCTGCACGCGGCCGGCGGCGGTCGGTCGCAATCTCGGGCAACGGGCCGAACGGGGCACGACGGTCCTGCATGCCGGGGCCACTGTCACATTCGACGGCCAAAGCAGGTTCCCCGGTCACATGAGCATGCAGCCCACCGACGCACCTGCAAACATCATCCCAATGATGCAGCAGTACGTGCGCCTTATCGGACAAGGCTTAGGGCACAAACCTATGCCGAGACCCACGTTTACGCTTTTCTGGATCGGCAGTTATCGACCCTGAACAGCCTCCCGATGTTCTCCGAAGCGGTCATTCCCCTCGATAATTCAATAAGACGAAGCTAGCGATGGTTCCAAACAATGCGTCGCTCCGCTTGGGGCTGGGTAGTCGTCAACAGAGACGCAGAGCGGGAGACTCCGCAACCATTCAGGGATCGATTGACCGCTTAGCTGCGCAATTTCGCGCCGCTCTAAAGTTTTCCTTTTATGTGCCGATACTTTTGGGTTGAGCCGCCGAACTACCGCGACTCGAAATTATCTGTCCAACTCGATAAGGAACAAAAAGATGAGTATCGCCAGCGACGACGCCGTACGGGGGTCCGGTGGACTGATGTCACTTGGGAAGGCTTTTGGATTTTACGGCGGAGCCGTGGTTGCGTTGGTTGCTGGAGCATTGATAGCTGGCGCAACCAAGGCACCGATCGTTTACTTTGTCGTTTATTTCGCTTGCGGTATTTTTTTGAACCGTACGGTGTTGCGAAATTTGATCACGTTCCATCCAGTCTATAACACGCTACAAAACGTATTCTCGACAAAAGTTCGCGCGCTGATGTTCTGGCCCATTTCCTACCTGGTCCTGATTGGCAAGATTGCGGTTGTTCGCGCTATTTGATCTGGCGGCCCCGAGGAAGCGGCTCCAGCTGTCTGCCCGACAGACACGCTGGGCCGTAGGTATGCAACGGTAGTCGTCTTCTCGTTGCCAAAGTCAGCACCAAGCCGCTCCTGCATTGCTGACAATATCTCGCGCTAGCGTTGCAAATTTGAGCCATGGCGTCGAATGACTGAAACTGGCCGAACGCCGCCCATTCCTCCCCAACGCTCCCGAGAACCCCGCGATACCCCACAAAAAAGCCACCCTCCCGGGTGGCTTCCCATCTGCGATCACGCGATCATCCGCGCTTCACGCATGCGTGCGCCGGCTCGCCTCCGCATCCACATCGCGCAGCGACTTGCCGCGCGTTTCCTTCGCGACGCCCACGCAAACGATCGAGATCACGGCCGCGGCGACCAGGTACAGCGCGATCGGCGTCGACGAGTGATAGCGCTCGAGCAGCGACAGCCCGATCAGCGGTGCGAGCGAGCCGGCCATCAGCGGCGCGACCTGGTAGCACAGCGACAGCGCGGTATAGCGCACGTTGGTCGGAAACATCTCGGTCATCAGCGCCGAATACGGAGAGTACGTCATCGATTCAATGAACAGACCGAGCACGATCGCGGCCATGATGATCCAGTCGTTGCCGGTGTCCATCATCGGAAACGCGACGAAGCCCCAGCCGGCGGTCAGCACCGCGCCCGTCAGGTACACGGGCTTGCGGCCGACGAAGTCCGATAGCAGCCCCATCAGCGGAATGAAGAAGAAGTGGATCGCATTGGCCGCGAACATCAGCTTCAGGATCCGCGTGGTGTCGGCCCCGACCACCAGCTTCAGATAGGTCAGCGAGAACGTGACGACCATGTAGTACAGGATGTTCTCGGCGAAACGCGCGCCGATGCCGATCAGCACCTGCCGCCAGTGGTACTTCAGCACGTGGACCACGCCAAGCTGCTTTTCCTGCTTCTGCGCGCGGCGCGCCTGCGCTTCCTTGAAGATCGGCGCATCGTCGACCTTGCGGCGAATCCAGAAGCCGATCAGCACGACCACCGCCGAGAACCAGAACGCCGCCCGCCAGCCCCACGACAGGAAGTCGGCCTCGGACAGCGAGCTCGACAGCACAAGCAGGATGATGGTCGCGACCAGGTTGCCGGCCGGCACGCCGGCTTGCGGCCAGCTGGCCCAGTAGCCGCGGCGGTTGTCGGGGGCGTGTTCGCTGACCAGCAGGATCGCGCCGCCCCACTCGCCGCCGAACGCGAAGCCCTGGATCAGCCGCAGCGACACCAGCAGCACCGGCGCCCAGTAGCCGATCGCATCGAAGGTCGGCAGGCAGCCCATCAGGAAGGTCGTGATGCCGACCACGATCAGGCTGACCTGCAGCAGGTACTTGCGGCCGAACTTGTCGCCGTAGTAGCCGAACACCAGCCCGCCGATCGGGCGCGCGGCGAACCCCACCGCATACAACGCGAACGCGGCGAGCAGGCCGTCGATGGGGTTGCCCGTCTTCTTGAAGAAGTGCGTGCCGAACACCAGCGCCGACGCCGTTCCGTACAGGAAGAACTCGTACCACTCCGCCACCGACCCCACCATCGACGCCGCAACGACCCGCTTCAATTCCCGTTTCGACGCCGTGTCCTGCGCGGTTGCTGCACCACCAGGCGAGACTGCCTCGCCGACCTGACTTGTCATCTCCGTATCTCCTCTCGTTGTCTTCCATTTCCCGTGACGGGGCGGTTCGCGAGTAAGCGCGCCGAAAGATTTTATACAATATCCAATACACAATACACACAATCTCAAAAATGCTTTCGGCAGAAATGCGACATGCCGGGCGCGTGGTACGCCGACCGGGATGGAAGCCTGCGAGACGGATGTTTTTGGTCGGACGAAAGTGCGGCGAGGACAAGCTTGCGGGGCGCCGGTCGGACTTCCCAGCCCGTCAGGCGGAGTCGGTACGGGCATCGGCCGGCGTCGTCGGGTCGCCCGCCATCCCCGCCGAAGGCCGCCACGGCGCGGTTCTCCACCCTCCCCCGCGCCCCGAACCGACGACCTGCCTCGCGCCCTTTTTATTTTATATTGTATAAAATATGCGGACTGGCTAGAATGCACTCGTCGATGGCTGACTCTCGGTCGAAACCGGAGGCAACGTTTCGGCACCGAGGCAAACAAGAGGCGGCCAGCCGCCGTCCGGGTGACGTGAAGCACCAACGAGACGGCGAGCGCGCGTACAGCCCAGGTTGCCAGCAATGGCAGTTGACCCTATCTGAATGTGAGGAAACGAGATGAGCGACAACATTTTTACCGGCACCATTCCGGCCCTGATGACTCCGTGCACCGCTGATCGTCAGCCGGATTTCGACGCGCTGGTAAAGAAGGGCAAGGAGCTGGTGGCACTCGGCATGCGCGCGGTGGTGTACTGCGGCTCGATGGGCGACTGGCCGCTGCTGACCGAAGCGCAGCGCCAGGAAGGCGTCGCGCGTCTGGTCGAAGCCGGCGTGCCGACGATCGTCGGCACCGGCGCGGTGAACTCGAAGGAAGCCGTGTCGCACGCCGCGCATGCCGCGAAGGTCGGCGCGCACGGCCTGATGGTGATCCCGCGCGTGCTGTCGCGCGGCGCGTCGCCGGCCGCACAGAAGGCGCACTTCGCCGCGATCCTGAACGCAGCGCCGAACCTGCCGGCCGTGATCTACAACAGCCCGTACTACGGCTTCGCGACCCGCGCCGACCTGTTCTTCGAACTGCGTCGCCAGCACCCGAACCTGATCGGCTTCAAGGAATTCGGCGGCGCGGCCGACATGCGTTATGCAGCCGAAAACATCACGTCGCAGGACGACAGCGTGACGCTGATGGCCGGCGTCGACACGCAGGTGTTCCACGGCTTCGTGAACTGCGGCGCGGCAGGCGCGATCACCGGCATCGGCAACGCGCTGCCGCGCGAAGTGCTGCAACTGGTCGACCTGTGCAAGAAGGCCGCACAAGGCGATGCGGTGGCCCGCGTGCGTGCGAAGGAACTGGAAGCGGCGCTGGCCGTGCTGTCGTCGTTCGACGAAGGCTGCGACCTGGTGCTGTTCTACAAGCATCTGATGGTGCTGAACGGCGACAAGGAATACACGCTGCACTTCAACGAAACCGATGCACTGAGCGACGCGCAACGCAACTACGCGGAAGCGCAGTACACGCTGTTCCGCAACTGGTACGCGAACTGGTCGAAGACCATCGCCTAAGCCGTGCGATATGCGGCCGTGACACGGCCGGCTGCATGAGAAAGCAAAAAGCCACGGAGCGATCCGTGGCTTTTCCTTTATCCGCTCACACTCGACAGGCGCGTGCCGATCAGTGCTGCTGCACCGCCGCCCCGCTCGTGCGCTCCGGTTCCGTGATCTCCGCCCTGCAATGGCCGATCGCATACAACGCGCCGGCTGCGGCGAGCGCCGGCACCGCAAGCAGGCTGAACACATCGCCGAAACGCCAGCCGAGCCCCATCAGCATCGCACCGGCGAACGCGCCGGCCACGCCGCCGATCCGTCCGATGCCGAGCATCCAGGCCACGCCCGTTGCACGGCAACGCGTCGGATACAGGCTCGCCGCATAGGCCGACATCGACGTCACCGCGCTCGTCACCACGGTGCCGCACAGGAAGATGATCGTGCCAAGCCACGCGGCATGTCCGATCGTGCGGCTCACCACGAGCACCAGCAGCGCTGCCACGACATACGCGCACACGATCGTCCGGTTCGGATTGAAGCGATCCATCAGCCACCCGACACCGAGGTTGCCGAGCACGCCGCCCAGCGGGAACAACGACGTCATCAGCGCACCGCCTTCGGCGCTGAAGCCCGCGTCACGAAACAGCGTCGGCATCCAGTTGGTCAGCAGGTAATAGATCAGCAGCCCCATGAAGTAGGCCGCCCACAACATCAGCGTACGCGAACGAAACTGCACGGACAGCACCTGCGCGAGCGCGGACGCCCCGCCCGCTTGATTGCGCGCGCCGGCGGCCACGAACGTGCGGTCGTCGAAGCGCTCGTCCGGCGCGATCCGCGAGAGGATTCGCGCGATGCGCGCATGCGTGCCCTGTCGCGCCGCGAGATACTGCGCGGACTCGGGCAGCAGCATCACGAGCGCGATCGCCAGCACGATCGGTCCGATCCCGCCCGCGGTCAGCACGCTTTGCCAGCCGAAATGGGGAATCAGCCATGCCGACGTGATACCGCCCACCGCGAGCCCGCACGAGAAGCCGCAGAACATCGCGTTGACGGCCACGCCGCGGATCCGGGCGGGCGCGTATTCCGACATCAGCGTGACGGCATTCGGCATCGCCGCGCCGAGGCCGAGCCCGGTCAAGAAGCGAAATGCGGTCAGTGCCTCGATCGACTGCGCATGCGCGGACACCATGCTCCACGCACCGAAGCAGCCCACCGACAGCACGAGCACCGTCTTGCGGCCGAGCCGGTCCGCGCACGCGCCGGCGGCGAGCGCGCCGAGGCCGAGCCCGGCCAGCGCCGCGCTCATCACCGGGCCGAGCGCGCTGCGCGCGATGCCCCAGTCGTGCGTCAGCGCGGGCGCGATAAAGCCGATCGCGGCCGTGTCGTAGCCGTCAGCGGCCACGACCAGAAAGCACAGGATCAGGATCAGCCACTGGCAGGGGGAAAAGCGCTCGGCGTCAATGAACGACTGCACGTCGAGCGTACTCGTTTGGGTTTTCATCGTATGTCTCCTTCGGTCCGGGCGCCCGGCAGCGCTGATGCGCCGCATGCGCGCGGACATCTCCATGGGCATGTTTCGTTGCAAGTCCGGTGGCGGATGCGCGGCGCAGGTCAGCCGGGCGGCGAATCCGCCGCGCCGTAGGCCAGCCAGCCGCCGTCGACGTTCAGCACGGTGCCGGTGACGTAGCTCGCCGCGTCCGATGCGAGGAACGCGATCGCGGCCGCGATCTCGTCCGGCTCGGCGAGGCGGCCGAGCGGTGTGCGGCGCTCGATCGCCGCGCGGTCGAGCTGACCGTTGCGCGCGAGCGTGTCGACCAGTTCCGTCGCGACATAGCCGGGCGCGACGGCATTGACGCGAACGCCTGCGCGCGCCCACTCGCATGCCATCGAACGGGTCAGTGACGCAATCGCGGCCTTCGCCGCACCGTACGCATTGCGTGTCGGAATCCCGCCCTGGCCGGCGATCGAGCACAGATTGACGATCGCGCCCGTACGCTGCGCGAGCATCACGCGTGCGGCTTCGCGGCTCGCGACGAACGTGCCGCGCACGTGGACCGCCAGCAGCCGGTCGAACGCCGCCACCGATTGCTCGACGGTGGGCGCGTTCTGCTCGCCGATCCCGGCGTTGTTGACGAGCACGTCGATCCGGCCGCAGCGCCCGACAACGGCTCGCATCAGCGCGGCCACATCGTCTTCGCTCGCCACATCGGCACGCAGGCCGATATGCTCGGGCCCGAGCGTGACCGCCCGCTCCGTTGCACGCTCGCCATGCAGGTCGGCGATCGCGACGCGATAGCCGCCGGCGGCGAGACGCATTGCGCACGCCCAGCCGATGCCGTCCGCGCCGCCCGTCACGATTGCCACCCTTGCCACGCGTGTGTCGTCCATGTCGTGTTCCGATTTCATCGTCGTGCGCTCAGCGCGTCAGATACGCAAGGCTCGGGAACTCGACGCGGCGGATGATGCGGCTCTCCTGCGCGACGATCAGATGGCCGGACGCCTGCAGATACGCGGGCCAGTCAGGGTCGGCATCGCGCGCGGTGCGCCGCGCGTCGTAGTCGGCGATGCTGTCGTAGCCCCACAGATGGACGACCTGGTTCAATGCGCCGATGTCGCTCATGTAGAACCCGACGGGCGCACCGAGATACTTCACCTGGATCGGCATCGCCAGCCGGTCGAAGATCTCGATGAACTCCGCCATGCCGCGCGGGCGGATCGTATAGGTGCGATGGTCGATGAATGCTTTCGAGGATGTCATGGTCTGCTCCGGGTTCAGGCGGTCGCGCGCGTGTCGACGGGATGCGGGGCGGCAGCGGATGGCGCCGGTTCGGTCGGGCCGGCCTGATCGGTGATCCCCGCGATATGGCGCGCGCTCAGGTAGCCGAACGTCATGATCGGGCCGAGCGTGATCCCCGCGCCCGGGTAGTTGCCGCACATGATGCTGGCGCGATCGTTGCCGACCGCGTAGAGACCGTCGATCGGCCGGTCGTCGGCAGCCAGCACCTGTCCGACCGCGTTGGTCCGGATTCCGTCGAAGGTGCCGAGATCGCCCATCACGACTTTCAGCGCGTAATACGGGCCGTCGCCGAGCGGCGCCACGCACGGATTCGGACGATGGTCGGCGTCGCCGAGATAGCGGTTGAACGACGTCGTGCCGCGCCCGAATTCAGGATCCTCGCCCCGCGCGGCGTCGTGGTTGTAGCGCCGCACGGTCGCCTCCAGATTCGCCGCATCGATGCCGGCCCGCTGCGCGAGTTCCGCCAGCGTGCGGCCCTGCACCAGATAGCCGTTGCGCAGCAGCGGCCCGAGCGGCACGGGTGCGGGTTTCGCGAAGCCGAGCCCGTATTTGCGGATCGTCGCGTGATCGCACACCAGCCACATCGCGGTCTCGGTTTCGTCGCGGCATGCCGCGATCATCGCGGCGCCGACGTCGTGATACGAATTCGATTCGTTCGTGAAGCGCGTGCCGCGACGGGTCACGCCGATGACACCCGGCTTGTAGCGATCGAGCAGATGCGGGAACACACCGAAGCGGCCGTCGCCGAGCGGCACGCGCGAAACGGGCATCCATGCGGCCGGTTGCGGATAGCGAATCTCCACGCGGCCGCCGGCACGCTCGGCGAGTTTCGCACCGTCGCCGGTGTTGCCGGTCGGGACGGGCGACACGTGCTCGCCGCCGCGCTCGACGTGCGGGTACGCTCGCGCGATTCGCGCGACGTCGTGTGAGAAGCCGCCGCTCGCCAGCACGACCGCACGGCGCGCGGTAATGCGATAGGCCGCGCCGTCCGCCCCGACCGTCGCGCCGACGATCCGCGCGCCTTGCCTGACGAGTTCGCGTGCGGGCGTGTTGGTCAGGATCGGGATCCCGAGCTCCAGCGCGGACTTCGCGAGCCGCGCGGCGAGCGCATTGCCGCTCGTGACTTGCACGCCGCGCCGGTACAGCGCGAGATCCTTCAGATGCGCGGCCAGCCGCTTCGTCACGTACCACGCCGACTTGAGCGAGCGCGTCGCGTTGAAGAAGTGCTTCAAGTCCGCATTCGACGAATTGAACATCATCCCGATGAACGTGATCGTCTTCAACGGCGGACGCAGGCGTTCGAGATCGCGCCCGAGCCGCCGCGCATCGTACGGCGCGGCGACGACCGAGCGGCCGATATCGACCCCGCCCGGCACGTTCGGGTGATAGTCGGGATACAGCGTCGGGACGAATTTCACCTCCGTTTCGCGCTCGAAGAATTCGAGCATGCGCGGGCCGTGCTCGAGGAAGGCCTCGATCGCGACGTCGTCGTGGAACGCGCCCGTTTCGCCGCGCAAATACAGGCGCGCCGCATCGCGCGTATCCCGCACGCCGTTTGCGCTTGCGTGGCGATTGCCGGGGATCCACAGCACGCCACCGGAAAATGCAGTGGTGCCGCCGAAGCACGCTTCCTTCTCGACGACGATCACCCCGAGGCCGGCCTTTCGCGCGGTAATGGCGGTGGACAAGCCGCCCGCTCCCGATCCGATTACGAGCAGATCGCACGTGACGTGCTTCGAACGCTGCTGATCGTTCATCATGTCTTCCTCCGTCTATGGAATGACCGCGCCGCCGCGTCGCCGGACACGGCTTGCCTGCATGCAGCGCGGCAATGTCGTTGCATCAGCGTGCGCCGGCCCCGGCCTCATAGCCAGGCCGCGGCACGAGATCCATCAGCATCGCGTCGAGGCCGCCGTCGACCACCAGTTCCGCGCCATTTACATACGCGGCACGCGGACTGGCGAGAAAGGCGACGACGTTCGCGATGTCGTCGGGCCGGCCGATGCGACGGCTCGCGGTCATCGCGCTGCGGCGCGCCTCGATATCGCCGCTCGCATAGAACGACTCGGACAGCGGCGTGCGGATCATCCCGGGGCACACGGTATTGCTCCGGATGCCGCGCGGCCCCCACTCCGCCGCCAGTTGTCGCGCGAGCATCGCGACCGCTGCCTTGCTCGCGCTGTACGCACCACTATGCGTCTGCGGGTAGCGGGCGGCGATGGATGCGACATGCACCAGCGAACCCGAACCGCGCGCGAGCATCGCGCGCCCGAATGCTTGCGAACACAGCATGTAGCCGGTGAGATTGACCTGCAGCATCGCGTTCCATGCGTCGAGGCCGATGGTCTCGATCCCGCCGGCACGCAACAGGCCCGCGTTGTTCACGAGCACGTCGACGGGGCCGAGATCGCGTTCCACGCGCTGGGCGGCCTGGGTCACGCTGGCGGCGTCGCCGATATCGCACCCGATCGCGACGACGTCGCCGCCCGTCGTACGCAGTCGCTCGGCGAGTGCGACGGTCTTGTCCGCATCACGATCGAGCAGTGCGACCCGCGCACCGGCCGCCACGAACATCTCCACGATCGACGTGCCGATGCCTCCCGCCGCCCCCGTCACGACACATACCTGCCCGTCGAGACGAAGCCAGTCCCGCTGCTGATGATCTGCTTGCGATATCATTAGGTATCCTTTTGAAATAGGCTGGAAATGTCCGGCTCGATCCGATACACGCTGCCCGAACGTCGCGCGATGTGTTGACTGCAAGCGCGACGTCGATGGAGAAAAGTATAGAAGCGCGCATCGCGCGAAAA
Organism: Burkholderia sp. Tr-862; assembly: GCF_011753085.1. Lineage (NCBI taxonomy): Bacteria > Pseudomonadati > Pseudomonadota > Betaproteobacteria > Burkholderiales > Burkholderiaceae > Burkholderia > Burkholderia sp. Tr-862. Next base: position 94,835 of record NZ_VWWG01000005.1, on the reverse strand, counting down.
TTGGACAAACGCCGCAAGCAACAGGACAATTTGTACACAGGAGGCCGCGCGGCATGAGGAGAATCCCTAACTACGATCTGTATGGCGAATCGGCTCGTCCGCCTTGGTACGACGCGTTCAACTTCGAATGGATACCGGAGCGCAGCCGGCCGAACGACTGGCACATCGCCGCGCACCGTCACGACGCGCTATTGCAGATTTTGTACATCCGGGGCGGGAACGGGCATGTCGTGATCGAGAGCGAGAAGCACACGTTCACGCCGCCGTGCCTCGTGCTGCTGCCCGCGCAGACGGTCCATGCGTTCGAGTTCTCGCCGCACATCGACGGTCTCGTGATCACGGTCGTGCAGCGCGCGCTGGAAACGCTGGTCAAGACGGCCGCACCGGGTGCTCTGTCAATCCTGCAACGTGCGGCGGTGATTCCAGTCAAGGGGGCGGACGCGAGCGTGTCGATGCTGATGCCCCTGTTCGCGTTGCTCGAACAGGAATTCCGCAGCACGTCACGCGGCCGCGGCGCGGCCGGGATGGCATTGCTGGTGGCGTTGGTCGTGCATATCGCGCGCGTGAGCGACCTCGCGGCAGCGCCGTCGCATGCGGGCACCGACCGGCGCGGAATGTTGCTGCGGCGCTTTCGTGAGCTGATCGACACGCATTTTCGCGAGCATCGACCGGTGGAATTCTATGCGGACCGGCTCGGCGTGACAGCCGCGCAGCTTGCGCGCGTCTGCCGGGAGGAGTTGGGGATCTCGACGACGGCGGTCGTCAATGCGCATCTGATTCGCGAAGCGCAGCGCGATCTCGTTTATTCGAACCTGAGCGTGAAGCAGATCGCGCACGAGATGGGCTTTGCGGACAGCGCGTACTTCAGCCGCTACTTCCGCAAGCAGACCGGCCTGACGCCGGGCGAATTCAGGGAATCGGCCCATCGCGACCTGATGCCGGGCCGGTCGTGAGCCGCCCCGTTCCGGGCGGCGGAGCCGGTCGCGGCGCATGGATACCGCGACCGGTAAAGCCGGCTCCAACGCGCCGCGTCAGACCGCGACGGCACCGACGTAGTTTTCGGCCATCGCCATCGCCGCCGGGCGCGACGTCGTCACGTGCTCGAGCTCCGCGACCTGCAGACGCTGCTCGAACGGCGACGCGTCGTCGAGACGATGCATCATGCGCGTCATCCAGTACGAGAAGTGTTCGGCACGCCAGATCCGGCGCAGCGCGGTTTCGCTGTACGCGTCGAGCAGGTCGGCGCGCTGTTCGTCATAGAACGCCTGCAGTGCGGACGTCAGAATGCGTACGTCCGACACGGCGAGGTTGAGACCCTTCGCGCCGGTCGGGGGCACGATATGCGCGGCATCGCCGGCGAGGAACAGGCGGCCGTGCTGCATCGTCGTCGACACGAAGCTGCGCATGCCGACGATGTTCTTCTGGAATATCCGCCCTTCCACGACCTGCTGGCCGTCCGCGGAGTCGACGCGCGCATGCATCTCCGCCCAGATGCGATCGTCGGACCAGTTGTCGACCGAATCCTTCGGGTCGCACTGGAAATACATGCGCTGCACGTTCGGCGAACGCGTGCTGACGAGCGCGAAGCCGCGCTCATGGCGCGCATAGATCAGTTCGTCCGACGACGGCGGCGCTTCGACGAGAATGCCGAACCAGCCGAACGGGAAGACCCGCTCGTAGTCCTGCCGCAATGCAGCGGGGATCATCGTGCGCGACACACCCTGCGAGCCATCGCAGCCGATCACGAAATCGCAGTCGAGCGTCTGTTCGACGCCGTGGTGCATGAAGCGGATCGACGGCGCGTCGGTATCGATGCCGGAAATCGTCGTGCCGGATACGTTGAAGTACAACGCGCCGCCGGCTGCGACGCGCGCGGCCACGAGATCCTTCAGCACTTCGTGCTGCGCATAGACGGTAATCGCCTTGCCGGTCAGCTCCGTCAGATCGATGCGGCGGCGCTTGCCTTCGAACGCCAGCTCGAAGCCGTGATGCAGCGCGCCTTCCGCTTTCATCCGGTCGCCGACGCCCGATTCGGCCAGCACGTCCATCGTGCCCTGTTCGAGCACGCCGGCGCGAATGGTGGATTCGATCTGTTCGCGCCCGCGCGTCTCGAGAACGACCGACTCGATGCCGCGCAGATGAAGAAGATGGGAAAGCAGCAGGCCCGCGGGGCCTGCGCCGATGATGCCGACTTGCGTACGCATGAATGTCTCCGGGTGGAATTGATTTTGCGCAAGTGTGGCGGCGTTGCCAGCTATCCCGCAACGCGATATGCGGAATACGGACTATCTCGATAATAGATAAAAGCGTAGCGCGCTTCACGACATGCGCGGCGCGCGCTCGCGCAGTCAGGGCTTCACCGTCCCCAGCCGCGCCTCGATCCCGTCGATCTTCGCGAGCAGCACGTTGCCGAGTTTCGTCACGTGGCGCGGCATGCCGGGAATCGCCAGCAGCGTCTCGATCCGTGCGCGCCAGTAACCTGGACGACTCACGCGCATCGCGTACGGCATTGCCGCGGCGCCGGTATTCGCATCGCTTTCCAGCAGCGTGACCATTCTCTCGATATGAGAGAGCTCGCGCTCCACATAGTCTCTTGTCAGCATGTGATGGCCACTCCCCCGCAGCTCGGCATCCGGCCTGTCGTCACCGGCGTGTCGCCGCATGGACTTTTCGCTCGACACGTCGTCGGTTCTCGTTACGGTACGCGCGTCGCGTGTCAGGAAATCGCCGGTAGGCGCGACGATTCTGTTCATATCGTCGGATCTATGCCGCGCGGCGCAGCCCACGCCACGTCCATGGCAAAGACGAACGTCAGGCGGAATCGCCGAGCTCGTCACGCAGTTCGGCGACTGAACGCGTTCAGCCGCGCCGGCCGCGCGCGCTCGTATGCTTGCTCGTGCCCGCCGGCGGCTCGCCCGCGCTCATGCGGTCCAACTGGCGGACGATCTCCGCGCGCAGCTCGGCCGAAATCTCCACGCTGTCGAGCAGCTCGGAGATCCACAGCCCGTCGGCGGCCAGCCGGCAGATCATCAGCGTCGCCGCCCGCTCGAGCGGCACCGGGTCCGGCCGCGTCCACTCGCGCATCGGCACCGACCAGCGCGCGCGCGTCTCCTGCTCGGTGATCATCGACGCGACCAGCACGCGCAGCACCTCCGTGCTCGCGGCCGGCTGCGCGGTGTCGAGCACCGCATGCAGATACGCACGCGCCGCCGCGCCGTCGCCGTGCGAATCGGCCGCCCGGCGTGCGGCCATCTGCGTCGCGAAGCGTTCGGTCGCCTGCCCGAACAGCGCATCGAGCAGGCCCTGCTTGTTCGCGAAGTGATACTGCAGCGCGCCTTTGGTCACGCCCGCGCGCTCGGCGACCGCGTCGAGCGTCAGCGCGGCCACGCCGTGACCGGTCGCGATTTCCGACGCGGCTTCCAGCAGCTGCGCGCGCACCTGCTCCGGCGCCTTTTTCCGCCGCACGCCGGCAGCGGGCGTGGGTTCGGGCGCGCTCGGTGCGGCGGCCGGTCCGGCCGTATCGACAGGCGCGGCGGTATCGCGCGAAGCGGGTTCGAGGCGTTTTTTCATGGGGGCGATGTTAGCACCCGCGGTCTCGATATAAACATTCCGGCCGGATGGTATGATCCGCCGCATGAACAAACCCGCCCCCTCCCCCTGGTCCGCGCTCGACACCGCGATCGCCCGTGGACGCGACGCGCTGATGCGCCTGCAGCAGCCTGACGGCAGCTGGTGTTTCGAACTCGAATCCGACGCGACGATCACCGCGGAATACATCCTGATGATGCATTTCATGGACAAGATCGACGACGCGCGCCAGGAGAAGATGGCGCGGTACCTGCGCGCGATCCAGCGGCTCGACACGCACGGCGGGTGGGACCTGTACGTCGACGGCGACCCGGACGTGTCGTGCAGCGTGAAGGCGTACTTCGCGCTGAAGGCCGCCGGCGACAGCGAGCATGCGCCGCACATGGTCCGCGCGCGCGACGCGATCCTCAAGCTCGGCGGCGCGGCACGCTCGAACGTGTTCACGCGCATCCTGCTCGCGACGTTCGGCCAGGTGCCGTGGCGCGCGGCGCCGTTCATGCCGATCGAATTCGTGCTGTTCCCGAAGTGGGTGCCGATCTCGATGTACAAGGTCGCGTACTGGGCCCGCACGACGATGGTGCCGCTGCTCGTGCTGTGCTCGCTGAAAGCGCGTGCGCGCAACCCGCGCAACATCGCGATCCCCGAGCTGTTCGTCACGCCGCCCGACGAGGAACGCCAGTACTTCCCGCCCACGCGCGGGATGCGCCGCGCGTTCCTCGCGCTCGACCGCGTGGTGCGCCATGTCGAGCCGCTGCTGCCGAAACGCCTGCGGCAGCGCGCGATCCGGCATGCGCAAGCGTGGTGCGCGGAGCGCATGAACGGCGAAGACGGCCTCGGCGGGATCTTTCCGCCGATCGTGTACAGCTACCAGATGATGGACGTGCTCGGCTACCCGGACGATCATCCGCTGCGCCGCGACTGCGAGAACGCGCTGGAGAAGCTGCTGGTCACGCGGCCCGACGGCAGCATGTACTGCCAGCCGTGCCTGTCGCCTGTGTGGGACACCGCGTGGAGCACGATGGCGCTCGAACAAGCGCGCGGCGTGGCCGTGCCGGAAGCCGGCGCACCCGCGAGCGCACTGGACGAACTCGACGCACGCATCGCGCGCGCGTACGACTGGCTGGCCGAGCGCCAGGTGAACGACCTGCGCGGCGACTGGATCGAGAACGCGCCCGCCGACACGCAACCGGGCGGCTGGGCGTTCCAGTACGCGAACCCGTATTACCCCGACATCGACGACAGCGCGGTCGTCACCGCAATGCTCGACCGCCGCGGCCGCACGCATCGCAACGCGGACGGCTCGCATCCGTATGCGGCGCGCGTCGCGCGCGCGCTCGACTGGATGCGCGGTCTGCAATCGCGCAACGGCGGCTTCGCGGCCTTCGACGCCGACTGCGACCGCCTGTACCTGAACGCGATTCCGTTCGCCGATCACGGCGCGCTGCTCGATCCGCCGACCGAGGACGTGTCGGGCCGCGTGCTGCTGTGCTTCGGCGTCACGAAGCGCGCGGACGACCGCGCGTCGCTCGCGCGCGCGATCGACTACGTGAAGCGCACGCAGCAGCCCGACGGCAGCTGGTGGGGCCGCTGGGGCACGAACTACCTGTACGGCACGTGGAGCGTGCTGGCCGGGCTCGCGCTCGCGGGCGAGGACCCGTCGCAGCCGTACATCGCCCGCGCGCTCGCGTGGCTGCGCGCACGTCAGCACGCGGACGGCGGCTGGGGCGAGACGAACGACAGCTACATCGACCCGGCGCTCGCCGGCACCAATGCCGGTGAAAGCACGTCGAACTGCACCGCGTGGGCGCTGCTCGCGCAGATGGCGTTCGGCGACGGCGAATCGGAATCGGTCAAGCGCGGCATCGCGTATCTGCAATCCGTGCAGCAGGACGACGGCTTCTGGTGGCACCGGTCGCACAACGCGCCGGGCTTTCCGCGCATCTTCTACCTGAAGTATCACGGCTATACCGCGTACTTCCCGCTGTGGGCGCTCGCGCGCTATCGGCGCCTGGCCGGCGGCGCATCGTCGGCCGGCGCGCACGCCGTGCCCGCGTCCACGGGCGCGGATGCCGCGCTCGCCTGAGCGACGGCGCGGGCACGACGCAGGTTACGGCTTGCCGTCGAGCGACTCGACGATCCGGTACGCGGCCTTCACGCGATCCTCGATCGGGAAGCTGCGGTTCGCGAGCATCACGATCGCGATCCGCTTCGCGGGGACGAACGCGACATAAGTGCTGAAGCCGTTGGTCGAGCCGGTCTTGTTGATCCACGTGTCCGGGCGCGGCGCGAGCGGCGGCTTGAGTTCGGTCGCGGGCGTCGCGTCGTGGAGCATCGGCGGCCCGTTGCCTTCGAGCAGCGTCGGCAGCGCAACCGGATACGGATACTGTTCCCAGATCAGGTCCTGCGTGAACGGCCCCGCACGGAAATAGCCGGTGTGCGCGCGCTCGAGCGCGCGCTGCAGACGCGGCGCCGTTTCGACCAGCCCCATGTTCGCCTGCACGAAGCGCAACAGGTCGGCCGCCGTGGTCCTCACGCCATACGCCGGCTGCCACAGCATGCCGCCCGTCATCCGGATCGGCTTGCCGTCCTGCGTATAGCCCTGCGCATAGTCGCCCTGGCGCGCGGCGGGCACGTTGATGTAGGTATGCGTCATCCCGAGCGCGGGGAACAGGCGCTGTTCCATCAACGCCGCGAAGTCGCGGTTCATCGCCTTCGCGGTGAGTTGCCCGAGCATCCCGATCGCAACGTTCGAGTAGGTGCGGCGCGTGCCCGGCGTGTACGCGGGCCGCCACGCATCGAGATAGCGCATCAGGCCCGCGTCGTCGCGGATGCTGTCGGGCACCTGCAGCGGCATCCCGCCCGGCGTGTGCGTGCCGAGCTCGAGCAGCGTCACGCCGCCGAACGGCGTGCCCTGCAGCGCGGGCAGGTACTTGGCCGCAGGATCCGACAGCGACAGCTCGCCGCCCTCCTGCGCGTCGGACGCGAGCGTCGCGGTCAGCGTCTTGCTGACGGAGCCGATCTCGAACAGCGTGTCGCCGGTCACCGGCTTGCCGGTTTGCGTCGACATCACGCCGTAGTCGAACACGTAGGGCTTGCCGTCGGCGACGATGCCGATCGCCATGCCGGGAATGGCGAACTGCTTCATCAGCGGCGCGACGTTGCGGGTCACGGTGTCGTGAATCTCGTCGGGCGTGGCGGCGGCCGTGCGGCCGGCCGTGACGGCGGCGCACGCGGCGACGAACAGGGTCGCGGCGATGCGTATCGCGTTGAATCGCATGGTTGCGGTTCCTTCGATTTTCGGATGGTTGTGTGGACAACAGGCCCGGTCGCGCCGCGCGGAGACTGCGGCAGCCGGCCGGTCGAAGCAGGACTATCCGCCACCGGCCGCCGTCCAACAATCGAGGATATTTTGCGCGAGCCTAAAGAAAATCTTATGCAACGCATGCACCGGCCACGCCGATGTCAGTCAGGCAACCGGTCGAGGAAGGCCAGCATCGCGGCGTTGAAGCGCGCCGGCCGCTGCAGCGGCGCGAAGTGGCTCACGCCGGGCAGGATCGTCAGCGTCGCGCCCGGAATCGTGCGCGCGAGATATGCCGCATGCTCGGGGCGGATGAACTCGTCGTGCTCGCCCTGCACGATCGCGACCGGCACCGCAATCGCCGCGAGGTCGGCCGCGCTGTAATCCGGTTGCGTGCGCATCATTTCGCTGACGGCCGCGACGAACGCATCGAACTGGTCGGGCGTCGCGGACAGTCGCGCGTAGTCCTTGCGGTGCCGCGCGAAGCAGCGGTCGATCAGCGGGCTCGGCACCATCTCCTTCGTGCCGCCCGAATCCATGTTGCACGCGAAGAAGAACACGCCCGCCGCACGCTGCGGCGCGCGGGCGGCCAGCACGAGCGACACGCACGCGCCGTCGCTCCAGCCGACGAAGCGCGCGCGCCCGATGTGCAGCGCATCGAGTACCGCGAGCACGTCCGAGGCCATGCGTTCGTACGAATAGGGGCGATCGTCGCGCGTGCTGCGGCCGTGGCCGCGGCTGTCGATCACGATCGCGCGGTAGCCGGACGCGAGCAGCGCGGGCACCTGGTTGCCCCAGTTGCCGCCGTGGCCGAGGCCGCCATGCAGCAGCACGACCGGCGGGCCGTGGCCGAACGACGCGTGCCAGATACGCGCGCCGTCGTGGTCCAGCCATCCTTCGGCATCGGCCGCGGGCAGCGGCGTGCCGCCTTGCGCGTCGAAGCGGACGAGGTCGTCGTCGGCGAATTCCGCAGCCATCGTTCTGCCGTCCTGTCGAGGGAGACGAGCTTGCGATTGTAATGCGCGGAGTGACGTGCCGCGACGCGTTGGCGTGCTGCCGTGCGGCGCCGTGCCGTCAGGCCTGCGTCGACACCAGGCCGCCGGACGTCGAGCCACCCGACTTCTGGATGGCCTGCGCGAGTTGCGCGATCGCCGTCGACAGCGCACCCGAGATCGTGCTCGCTTCCGCGCTCAGCGTCTGCTGCTCGACCGCGGCGGCCGGATCATCCTTCGCGCGCTGCGCGGCGGCCGCCATTTGCTGCTGCAGTTGCGCGAGTTGCTTCTGCAAGCGCTCGATGAGCTGTTTGAGCTGCGTGACCGCGGGATCGTCGGCCGACGATCCCGACGCGCCCAGCGTCTCGCCCGCGCCGCCGGACGGCGCGGCGCCGCTCGCCGACGTCTTCGTTGCGCCGCCGGTCGGCGATGACGCGGCCGCCGTGGCCGTCGCCGCGGCGCCCGTGCCAGACGAGTTGGCGGCCGCGTTGGTGGTGGCGAGCGGGGTCTGCGCGGCGGAAGAGAGATCGATCTGCATCGTGTCGGTCCGTAATGAGTGTGTGCGACTCGGGTCGGTTGAACAGGGATTCCTTGCAACCGGTTTACGGTATTCGTCGGACAAAACTTTAGTCTCGCCCTCGACGCGGCGCCGACGCGGCCGCGCAGCCGGTGCCGCGCGCCATCTCGTGGGCAGGCTGCCGATGGTCGCGAAGGGGCCAGAATGACCGGCCGTCCACGCTGGTAAAATCGCGCGCTGGCCTGCCGCTGCAGCACACCGGCTGCTTTCGGCAGACTTGCGGGCTGCCCCGCACCGGCGCCCGCCCGATCGGGCGCGACACGCGACGCCGTCCGGCGCCGTCGCTGCGCGAGCCCCGCGCCCGAAGCGACACGACGACGCGACGGCTTCGGCGCACCCCCTTCATCACGCATTTCGAGGAAATTACGATGGCCCGCATCGGCGCCTTCTGCCTGACCACGTGGCTCGCGGCCGCGATTCTCTATTTCGGCCAGCATTCGGTCGCGATGATTGCACTCAGCGGCGTGGTCGTGTTCGGCGGGTTCGATCTGCTGCGTCCGTAGCAGAGCGCTGGTTCATCGCAGGCGCGACCGGCCCGTCACGAGCGCCGGCGCCGCCCCTCGCACACCCTCAGGCCGCCCCATCCGCATCGTCGACGGCGAACCGCGGCCGGCTCACCGGCGCCGCACGTCAGCGCGGCAACGTTCGCAACGACGAAGGCCCGCCCGACAGCGCGATGCGCTTGCCTGTGTCGCGCAGTTGGCCGCCTTCCACCGCATACAGCGCGAGCTGCCGCTCGACATTGAACTGCACGATCACGTGCCGGCTGTCGGCGGTGAATGCGATGCCCTGCGCGGCTTCGCCGCCCGGCACTTCACCCGTCTGCACCGCGCGGCCGTTGCGGATCTCGAACAGCACGACCTTGCCGAGCTTGTGGCGGCCCGGGTTGTCGGGCGTGAGGTTCGAGCCGTCCATCGCCTGCACGGCGATCCACTTGCCGTTCGGCGAGATCGCGACGCCTTCCGGCAGCGACGGTACATTCAGGTACTGGACCGTGCGGAACGGCGTGCGCGACACGTCGATCAGCGCGACCGAATCGGCATCGCCCGCGAGCGTGCCCGTATAGCCCGGCAGCCCCGCGAGCCCGACATTGCTGACGACGGCCCAGTGATTGTCGCTCGACACGTCGATCGTGTAAGGCGCGACGCCCGTGCTCAACCGCGCGCCGCTGTCGGTCACCTTGCCGTCGTCGACGTTCAGCACCGCGATGCCCTGCTCGTCGCGCAGCGACACGAGTGCATGCTTGCCGTCGTGCGTGAAGCTGATCCCGGCGAGCCGCTTCTTGCCGATCTTCAGGTTGCCGTCGAGCGTCACCTGCGTGCCATCGATCCGCAGGATCGATACGCTGCCGTCGACGTTCGCCACCAGCGCGAGGCGACCCGACCGGTCGATCGCGATCCCCTGCGGGTGCGTGCCGAGTTCGATGCGCGTGATCGCCGCCGGCGACGCATCGAGATTCACGACCTGCAGGAACGTGTCGTACACGAGCTGCTTCGCGCCCGGGTCGTAACGCGTCGGCGCGCCGACCAGCGCGAGTTTCGCATCGGGCGTGATCGCGACGGCCTGCGGCGGCCCCTGGATGCCGTTCTCGACGTCGACCTGAAGCGCGACCTTCGGCGGGAACACGCTCGCATCGAGCAGCGTCAGCGTGTCGGCGGGCGGCGATGCGAGAAAGGTGTCGCGCCCTTCGACGCGCTGGTACTTGCCGTCGTTGCCGGACACGATCCAGTCGGCCGCGTGCGCGGCGACGGCGGTGGTGGCAAGCGTCAGCGCGGCGAGCAGACGGGCGCGACGAAGGCGAAAAGGATTCGAATGCATGACGGACGGTTCTCCGGATCGGTTGCGGACGCAAGGAATCGCACGACCCCGCTGCTCGACGGGTCGATGCCATCGCATCATGCACTAAAGCGCGCGAAATCGGCGTTTTGCGCCAGCCGCGGACAATCCGCCCAAGCACGGATGCGTTCTGCATCGATCGCGACCGATCGCAATGCCCACACCGCGCATCCGACGCACGCTCGGCTCACGCATCCGGCAGCAGTTCGAAACGCAACCCGGCATGCCGCTCGAGACGTTCGATGAAGCGCGCGTCGAACATCGTCGCGGGCGTCCAGAAACCGCCGCCGCGCCCGGTCTTCGCGCCGTCGCGGGTGCAATCCAGCGCGAGGCTGAGCGCCGCCTGACCGAGCATCTTGCCGGTCGAGCCGTAACCGGGATCGCGATCGCCGGTGACTTTCACGCGCAGCGTCCGTCCGTCGTCGGCGCGCCCGAAGAAGCGCAGATCGTAGCGGCCGGCCAGCTGCGCCGCGACGCTCGGCCCCTCGCCGGGCTTCGGCAGCAGGAAGCGCTCCATCAGGCCGCGCACCGGGGGGATGAGCACGCCCGCCATGAACGCGCCGAGGCCGGCCACCATCGTCAGCGCGGCGAGGCGGCCCTTCAGGCCCGTGCCCGTGATGACCGCCTCGTCATAGGCGAACCGGCTGCCGTATGCGTCGTCCGCGAGCGCGTTCGAGCGATGCACGACGCGCTCGTTGACGGCCGCCATCACGAACGGCGCGATCCACGTGCCGCCGTCGCGATCGAATTCCGCCGAGCGGACCGCGTGCTGCCGCACCGTAAAACGATGATCCGCCGGGCACAGCGCATACGGATCGAGCAGTTCGCGGCGCAACGCCGGATCGGCCGCGGCTTCGCGCACGACGTTGATCACGCTCGCGACCGTTCCGCCCGACGCGCCGCCCTTCAGCGTCTTCACGCGCATCTTCACCTGCGTGGCCGGCACGCCCCACTGCCGCCGTGCGTGCTGCTGCAGGAACAGCACGCCGATATCCGACGGCACCGAATCGAAACCGCAGCAATGCACGATGCGCGCGCCCGATTGCCGGGCTGCCGGCTCGTACCGTTCGATCATCCGCTTGATCCACTGCGTCTCGCCGGTGAGATCGCAGTAGTCCGTGCCGGTTTTCGCGCAGATCCGGACCAGCGGTTCGCCATACAGCGCGTACGGACCGACGGTCGACACGACGACGCGCGTGCGCGCGCACAACGCCTGCAATTGCGTGTCATCAGCCGCATCGGCGACGATGATCGGCAGCGTCTGCCCGGCGGCGCCGAGTGCATCCCTGACGTGCCGGAGCTTCGCTTCGGAGCGGCCGGCAATCGCCCAGCGCAGCGTTTCGCCGCTGCCCGACAGGTATTCGGACAGGTAGCGCGTCAGGATCTGCCCGACGAAGCTGGTGGCGCCGAATACGACGAGATCGAAATCATGGGTCGGCTGGGTCATCGACGCTTCCTCTGAAAGGGGTGGGCTAACGGCAGCCGGGCTCATCGAACACATTCAATGGCGTCGGCAGGTTCAGCACGAGCTGCGCATCCTTGACCACGTCGAACCGCACGATGGTGGACACGCCCAGCCCGTCGAGCAGCTGGCTCAGCGGGCCGCCGTGCCGCACCAGTTCGACGCCGCGCGGCAACACACGCTGCGCGAACGATAGCGTATTGGTCTGCACCGAACTCTGGTGCCATACGCCGTCGACGAGATTGATCATGATATTCGTGCCCATGCGCGACTGGGAAGGCACATCGGTCAGCGCCGGGGTCGGCGCGTTCAGCGTCAGGTCGGGCCGACCGTCGGGCCCGGCAATTCGCGCGCTGACGCGCGCGCCGATGCTCATGTCGATATCGGCGAGCCATTTGGGCAGCTGATAGCCGTGCACGCCGCGCACCCGCGCGATTTCCGTCGTGACGGGCAGCGCCAGCACGTGCGCGAAGAAGCTGCGGCGCCGCATCGCGTCAAGGAGTTCGAGCGCGTGCGAGCCGCGCGCGCCCGGCCGGCGAATCACCACCGCGACGGACACCTCGTCATACGGATCGTTGTCGCAGACCGAATACGAAAAGAACGTCAGCGCGACCAGGCCGTAGCCGGGAACCGCCCGCAGCGGTTCGAGCGGCACCGGCAGCATGGTGCGCAGGCGTTCGAGCGGCGCGAGAAACAGCAGCTGGATGCTGCTGGAACGATAGTAGAAATTCGGCGCCCAGGTCGGCCCCACGCGCGACGCGACCTGACGCTTCGGAATCCGACGGAAAAAATCGATGTTGCCCGCGGCGGGATCGCGGGCCACCTCGTCGAGATCCGGATTCATCCGGAACCGGTCGTAGTACCCGCCTTCGGGCACGTCGACCGTGTGCGGCCCGAATTCGACCTGTGTAAAGCGCCTGTCCATGTGTGTTGCCTCTCGTCGAAGATGGGTCGTGGCAGGCAACCTTCGCGGCTTGCCGGTTCCTGCCGTCAACAGGCACTCTAAGATTCAACCCGACTTCAAGGTCAAGGCCCCGACTCGTTCATGGACACACTATCGAAGCGGGCGCGCCCTGCCGCATGACCCGTTGTTCCCCGGCCATCGGCACATCTCGCGGAGCAATCGCACAACGACGCATGCTTCAGGCCCAGTGCGACTTGAACTCCCGCGCATACTGCTCGAAACGAATGGGCGCCTTCCCCGTGATACGCCGCACCTCGTCCGTGATGTGCGCGGCATGACCGGCCTTGAATTCCTGCAGGAGGACCAGAAGCAGTTCCGTGTAGTCCGCCGACAGGCCCGCGTTCAGCAGCCCATCACGCATCTCGTCTTCGGCGATATCGGTATAGGCGATCGTGCGCCCCGTCACCTTCGAGAGAATCGCGGCCACCTGCGCATGATCCAGGGCCTCGGCACCGGTCAGGTCGTGCGCCGTGTTCAAGAAGTCGTCGCTACTCAGCAACCGGGCAGCCACCGCCGCGACATCGCGCGTGTCGATAAAGCTTCCCTTCGCGGTTCCCGCGGGCACGAAGATCCGGCCTTCGGTCTGGATGCCATGCAAACTGACCTCCGAGCGTTGCCAGCAGGAGTGAGCGCTCGAGCGGATGCACAGGCCTCTATCCGCTGCGTATGACCCGGCCGCGAGGATCATCGGGAATCTCGGGAGCCGGGTCGCGTAACGATGACCGTGCGTTCGGCCGACCGCCGCCCATCGTCATTCGAGTTCGACGCCCTTGAGCTCCGGGATCAGGAACAGCGTCGCGACCATGTCGAGCACGTAGAGGCCGGCGAGCAGCGCGATCGCCGTCTGGAACGAGTAGCGCGCGGCCAGCGCGCCGACCGCCACCGGCCCGAAGCCGCCGACCGCGCGGCCGATATTCCACAGCACGTTCTGCGCGGTCGCGCGCGCGGCGGTCGGATAGCCCTCGGACATCAGCGTCCCGTAGCCGCCAACCATCCCGTTGACGAACATCCCCATCAGCGCGCCGGCCCATAGCATCGCCGTCGGGTCCGACAGCCGCGCATACGCGACGACCGTCACGACCGAGCCGAGCTGGTACAGCAGGAACGTCGGCTTGCGGCCAAACCGATCGGCGAGTTGTCCGAACGTCCAGACGCCGATCATCATCCCGACGACGGTCGCCGCCGTCCACAGCCCCGACTTCGTCAGCGAAAAGCCCATCTGTTTCGACAGGAAGGTCGGCAGCCAGATCATGATCCCGTAGTAGCCGAAGTTCTGGACCGAGCACAGGATCACGATGCCGAGACTCGTGCGCGCGGTGCGGGCGTCGGCGACGAGCATCCGGAACGCATTGGCGCGCGGCTGCGTCGCGCGCTGCACGAAGACTTCCGGCTCGTGCAGCCGGTTGCGCAGCACCCATGCGAGCAGCGCGGGCAGCACGCCGACCACGAACATCCCGCGCCAGCCGATATGGAGCAGCAGCAGCGGCGTCAGCAGCGCGGCCAGCAGCACGCCGGCCTGCCAGCCGAGCGCGACGTAGCACGACACGCGCGCCCGCTTGCTCGCCGGCCATGCTTCGGCCGCGAGCGCCATGCCGATCCCGAACTCGCCGCCGAGGCCGATGCCCGCGATGGTCCGGTAGACGAGCAGATCGTGGAAGCCTTGCGCGAACGCGCACAGGCCGGTGAAGACCGCGAACAGCATGATCGTCCAGGTCAGCACCCGCACGCGGCCGTAGCGGTCGCTCAGGGCACCGAACAGAATGCCGCCCGCGACGGCGCCGATCAGCGTCCACGTGACAAGCGCGCCGCCCTGCCCGGGTGTGAGCTGCAGCGCCGCCGTGATCGCGGGCAGCATGAAGCCGAGGATCAGCAGGTCGAAGCCGTCCATTGCGTAGCCGATCGCCGAGCCGGCCAGCGCCTTCCACGCGTACGACCCGACCTGCTCCGCGCGCGCCGCCGCCGGATCGCCGAGCGCCGAAGATTTCATGTTTGCCGCCATGGTGTCCTGCCGGAAATGTCCGGGCGGCATTCTAAAGCCTGTTCCCGGGCAGGACGTGCCGGCCTACGTGCGCACGCAGAAAGCGCCGCGCGCGCCCGCTTCCGGGTGCGGAAACGGGCGGCGGCGGTAATGAATTTGAAAGATATCGGAGCCGGAGATCCCGCAATCAGGCGGGACACCGAAGAAACGGGATGAAGCGGGTGTGGCGCGGCCGGCGTCACCGCCGGCGCGGGTCGAACGGCACCTCGGCGGTGCCGGTGCGGCATCAGCCCTGATCGTCCCCGGGCCACCAGGTCCTGGCCTCGCGGTCGACGAGCAGCGTGTCGAGATCCTTGCCTTCGAGCCATTTGGGTCGCGGGCCGCGGCCCGACCATGAACGGCCGGTCGTCGGATCGTAATACTTGGCAGGCGCCTTGCGTTTTCGCTGGACGATGTAGCCGAGGGCGCTCAGCACTTCCTGCTGCGTGATGCCCAACAACTCGACCTGCTCCTTGAATGCCGCGAGTGCGGCTTGCTTCTCCTTCTGCTTGGCGTCCGACAACTTGATGTTCAGGTCCCGAAGTTGTGCTTCGAGTTCCTGCAGGGCCTGGGTCATGTATTCATCCTCTTTGGGTATGTTTTTATTCAAAAAACCTCCGATGGCCGAACCTATCACGAAGTTCCGCCAATCTGTGTTGCGATGTGTGAATTCGCCCGGACCTGCAAGGCTTTCGCAGTATGCCGCAGGCAACGCGATCGTCGAAAGCCGCATGGCATAGGCACGCAACACGGGGCGCGTCGCGTTCGAACGCGCGGCGCGCCGTCTCGGTGGCGACCTCCTCGCCACCGGGCGCCGCACCCTTGCACGGGCGCGGCATGGCGCGAATGATAGCAGTGCACATCCCTCGTGTTTGAGGACTTTTGCGGGCCGGCGCACCCCGGGCTTCGCCGGCCCGCGAGCGTCGACGCCGGCGCGGCGATTTACGCGCCGAAGCTGCACCCGTCCCACGCGATCCGTGCGAACAGCGCATGCAGCTTCGCGCCGCGCGCGGCGTTCAGCGCGCGTGCATGGGCGACGCGTCCGCCCAGGTATGCACGGAAATCCGGGTGCGCGGCACGATTCTGCGACGCCGGTCCGTGGCGGATGCAGTTGGTCAGGATGGCCTTCAGGACATCGAACTCGTCGCGCGCGAGATTCGGATGACGATTGACGACCACGCCGGCCAGTTGCTGCCGCACGCCGCGCCGCATCACGCGCGTCTTGCGCAACTGCAGCGCGAAGCCCTCCTCGAGCGCGATCGCGGCGACCCGCGCCTGCAGCCGCCCGGCCTCGCGGGCAAGGGCGCCGCCGCCCGAGAATGCGAGATCGTCCGCATAGCGCGTGTAGGTGGCGTCGAGTGAGCGCGCGAGCGCGGCGAGCCGCATGTCGAGGCGGAACGCGCACAGGTTCGCCAGCGCCGGCGAGGTCGGCGCGCCCTGCGGCAGGTGGCGGTTGCGGTAGCGCTGGCGGCCGGTCCAGTCGAACCGGTCGCGCAGGTCGGGCTCGAGCAGCCGCGCCGACGGCACGCGGTTGGTGCACAGCGCGGTGAGCGTGCGCGCGACTTCCGCCGGATAGCCGAGCGTCACGAACAACGCATGAACCCGCGCCGCGCGCACCGACACGAAGAAATCCGCGAGATCGAAGCGGACGACGACGTCGCGATCCGCATGCGGCGCCGCGAACGACACGATCCCGCGTCCCTTGCGAAAGCCGTGCGCCGCGTCGTGCGGCGGGATGCGATCGAGCAGCCCGTGCAGGATGCGGCGCTGCGCTTCACGCAACCGGCCCTTCGGGATCTCGATCAGGCGGCAGCCGCCGCGACGCTTGTCGTAGCCCGTGTACGTGTAGTGATGCAGCGGCGAGTCGCTGCCGCGCGCGTCGACGCGCCAGCGCTCGGACAGCCAGTCGAGCTCGGGCGCACTCACGCAGAGCCAGCGTGCCAGGTCGCCGCACGTCGGCCATTGCGGCACGTCGGCGCCGGCGAGCCGCGCCGGCAATGGCCGCTGCACCGGCGGCCGGCGCACGATGCGCATCACGACCGGCCGATCACGGCCGTACCACGCGATCATGAACGCCGACGTATCGGCCAGCGCGCTGGCGAGCAGATCGGTATCGACGTCGGCCCAGTGCGTGCCGAAGTGCGCGATCGCGTGATCCACGAGCTCATGCGACCACGACGGTGCGGCGCCGAGCACGGTCGCGATGCGCTCGAGCATGCCGCCACGTTCGGGTGGGCCGGCCAGCATCGCTTCGGCAATCATGCGGGCTGTATCGAACCGGGATGCGTGCATGGCAAGGAATGGGCGGGACGATGAGTCAACGTGACAGGTGCTGCGAGAGCCGTCGTTGCGCAACGCGCAACCTGCGCTCTTGCGACGCATCGGGTTGTCGATCTCATCCACGGGGTAGCCCCGTGGTCCTGGAACATCGGCTGCCTGTTCCGGGGGTATGCTTGACCCACCGCCCCGCGACGCGACTTTAATGGCCGCGCGCGCGGGGTGTCAAATGGCGGGTCGCGCGGCGCTCATGCCCGTCGCGCGAAAAACTCGCCGAACGGTATCGGCGGCACGCGGACGCCGGCCATGTCGTTCAGCATCGTCGCGCAGGTCGCGTGCGCGATCGAGTCCGGTACGAAGACGTGTCGGCGTGGGCCCGCTCTGGCTCTAGTGCGTTGTTCGAATGCGTCAGCGCATCGGCGAGCCTGACGCGCCGTATTTACGGCAGCGGCGGCGCGTCGCGCAACACGGTTTGCAGCCCGGTCGCGAACGGCGTCGCATGCTCGATCCCGAGTGCGCGCACACGCGCCGCATCCAGATGGCAATCGTACGGACGCGGCGTCGCATCGGCCGGCGTGTCGATTCGCGCGAGCGCTGCGTCGATGCCGAGCGCGGCCGCGATCCGCTGCGCGATGTCGTACTTCGTCATCGGCTCCTCGCCCGACCAATGCCGGATGCCGGTGACGGGCGAACCCGCGAGATGGCGCAGCGTCAGGTCGCGGATGACCGCCGCGACGTCGGGCGTGTAGGTCGGATAGCGGATCGCCCACGCGTCCATGCCGACCGGGTCCGCGCCCGGTCGTGCGGACGCGACGATCGCCGGCACGAGGCTCGTGACGGCCGACTCGCGCCAGTCGACGATCGGACCGTAGAGCAACGGCAGGCGCAGCACGCAGGCAAGCGGCGACGCGGCAAGCAACGCGGCCTCGCCTTCCAGCTTGGTGCGGCCGTAGATGTTCAGCGGGTTCGGCGCGGCGTCTTCGCGGTACGGCGCGGCCTTGCCATCGAACACGTAGTCGGTGGAAATGCCGAGCGTCCACGCGCCGTAGCGCGCGGCGAGTGCGCCGATGCGGGCCGGCGCGTCGACGTTGATCGCGCGTGCGGCCGCGGGGTCGCGTTCGCAGACGTCCGGGCGCCGCTCGGCGGCGCAGATGATCACGGCGGCCGGTCGCCGGGTGTCGAACAGGTGTTCAAGCGCCGGCTGATCGAGGACGTCGAGCCGCGCGACGTTGTCCGGCGGCAACGCGAGGCGGCGTGCGCCCGCGGTGTCCGGGTTCCGGACGGTGGCGACCTGCGTCAGCGACGATTCGCGGGACAGCGAAGCGGCGACCGCACGGCCGAGCAGGCCGGACGCGCCGATGAGAAGGATGGTCAGGTGCGACACGGTAGCCAACGACGAAAGGGGATGAGGGGCCCCAATCTATACGAGAACCGGCAACCGATGTCGATTTCGGTCGCACATCGACGACGTGCGCATGATGAAACAAGGCCCGGTGCGCGATTGCGCGCACCGGGCCCGTCGTGTGGAACAAAGTCTCGCGCTCGCTTACTTCCGGTCGAACGAATACCGCCCCGGCCCGCTGACCGCGAGCAACAGCAGCCCGCCGATGATGCTGATGTTCTTGTAGAAGTTGATCATCGCGAGGTACTGGTCCATGCCCTGCAGTGCCCAGTAGCGATGCCCGATCAACGCGGTCGCGAGCGTATAGACCGCGAACACCAGCGCGAGCGGACGCGTGTAGAACCCGACCGCGATCAGCGCGCCGCCGACCAGCTCGACCGCCACCGCGATCACGGCCGACAGCTCGGGCGACGGCGCCCCCGTCGACGCCATGTACGCGACCGTGCCCGAGAAGCCGTTCAGCTTCTGCCAGCCGAACAGCACGAACAGGATCATCATCAGCACGCGACCCGCCAGCAGCAGTTCGTCCTTCTTCGAATCCAGCGAAACGTAACGCATAGCAATCACCTTGAATGGATGGTTTGACGCATTCGGTGCCGACGTCCGCCGCAACGGCGAACCTACGGATCGACAACGAACCCGCCTCGCACGATCGAACCGCGGGCCGGTCGGCCCGCTGCCGAAGAACCCGTCCGGTCCTGCCGTCTTGGCACGCTGCGGATCGGTTCTGGCGAAGCACGGGTGCAGTCTACTGTCTCACCGAAAATCATCAATCCATCGAAACAAGATTCGTTGTCTCGCTTGAGTGGACAATTGTCACGTAACAAACGCGTCACATGCGCCGATCGGGCATCGCAAACGAAACCTAGACTGGAGCAAACAAACCTCTTCTCGCTTTTTTAAGCAAAGAGAATTGTTCCGGTCGGTATCTACGCTCTCAAGGGGTGTCCGGGTGCTGCAAAAGGAAATTCGTGATGCGCTTGAAGCGTGCTACCGGCCGCACTTGCTATGCGACCGATGTGCCGCACGGTTATCCGAAGAGCCGTGGATCGAGCTTGAACGGCGATCCCAGGATGCGAACCCGTGGCTGACCCACGGCGGAGAATGGACGATCACGCCGACGCCCTACGCGGGGCGGGTGGCGCCGAGGCGAGACGAACCGCCCATTCGTTCGAGGTGGCGCTGAAGTTGTCGGAAACGCCGAATATCCGCGCCCTCAAGGGTTCATCGGGCGGGCGGGGCCATGATGTTGGCGTGCACGCTGCAGCGGCAATCCGCGTACAGATCGTGATGTTGAAGCGCAGCGAAGTCGCCCACGATGTCGATCAAGGCGTCACACTGGCAAGGTTCGGGACTCGCGTCAGCGTCGCGGAAACTACCCAATGGCACGCACCTCCGGAATCATCGCTGCCTGACCGCAGTGATTCCCGGCGGAATCGGTGAGTTGCCACACGGTCGCGTGATCGATCCAGAAGCGTGTGCCGGACTTGGTGATGCGTATCCCGCGATATCCCGATACGAAGCCGTCTCGCGCGACTTGCTCGAGAAACGACTGGCGTTCACTTCGTTCCATCGGCTCCGCCGAGAACCGTGAAGGCAGTGCGGTCAGTTCATCCCAGTCATATCCGAAAATGGCCTGCGCGCGCTTGTTGCCGTAGACGAACACGGGATCGACCGCTACACCGTGCGCGAGAATCCCGAAAGGCGCTTCCTCGTACAGCCATGTCGCAGCTTCGGACGTGCCCATCCCGGCAGGAACGAGCGACTTGTCGAGCAGTCGCTGGTAGCTGTCCGCAAGGACGCGGAAGAAATGAACGTCGATGGGCGATGACATTGCAGAAAAGCTCCAGAAAAGGATTTCGAACGCTAATGGTATGACGATTTTGGGCGCGCCATCATATTGCCCGTGCCCCCCACCGTCGCCTGGTCAGAATGCCCTCTGCCGGTGCCGGCGACATGTTTTCGCGGGACAAATTCAATTGCCACTCGGAAAAACCGAATGGACAAGAAAGCCATAAAAAAACAAAAGCTCGATTGACCAACAGACAGCCGACACGCCTGTCGGCCGGCCGTCCGCCGGGATCACATCAGGTCGATCGGAAGCGTCTTGTCGAGATTGTCGTGCCACGCGCGAATGGTCTTCGGCACCGTCTTTTTCCACGCCGGCACGTTCGAGTAGTAGCGCATTCGCACCTGGTCATGCGCATCGAACACGAGCAGCCCGATCCACAGGTCGGTGCCCCGATGCATCACGATCGCGGCGTTCGTCGTCGCGATGCCGCGCACCCAGTACGCCGTCGCGCTGGCGTTCAGGCCGTCGAGATCCTTCTCGTCCGCGCTGGTGTTGATCATGTCGACGAGCGTCTGATAGTCGGCGCCGAGCAGCTTGTGCGCGACCGCGTTCTGCCGCGCGTCGGTCAGCACCTTCAGGGTCACGAGATCTGCCGGCGGACTCGCCTGCGCCTTCGATGCCGTCACGTAGTCACCTGAATACGTGACGCCGGAACCGGCGCCGCAATCGACATCGCTGCCCTGCTGCGCGACCTGCATGCGTGAACCCTTGCGGCTGAAATCGAGCCGGCATCGATCCTGGCGAAACGTGCCGCGGTCGCCGTGCAACTCGATATCGCCGCTGAGTCCGCCGGTATTCGCGCCGTTGTTGCCGCTCAGTTCGAAGTGAAGGCGCGGCGCCGTGCCGGTGAACGTCAGTACACTGCCGAACGACGGGTTGTCGCTGTCGCGATACCACGTCTGCTGCCAGCGGTCGGCTGCAAGCGAAGCGCCGTTCAGGCTCGCGAGCCGCTCGCGATAGCGATCGCCGATGCACGACGCGTCGGTGCCGCAGCGGTCGCGCTGCTTGAGCCATTGCAGCTGCGCAGCCTTCAGCGCGGCCGTATCGCCGCCTTTCGCGAGCGCCTTCTTCCACGCCGCGGCCAGCTGGCCGTCGAGTGACGACAGCCCGGGATCCGCGCAGATCGCCTTCTCGGTCGGAGAAGCGGCTTTCGTGCAGTCGAAGCTGGCCGCGCGCGCGGCAATCGGCGCTATCGTTAGTACTGCCAGGATCATGGCGGATCGCAGGTTCGCGCGCCGCGCATGCCGGCCATGCATCACGGTTTGCCCTCGCTCGGCGGCGCGAGCATTCGATCGGTTTTTCATTGTCATTGGACTCGTCGTGGATCGCAGTGAGTAGAAGCTACGTGCTCGATGCGATGTGAGGTAAAAACGCCCGGCCCGGCATGCACTGCGGACCGTCGGCCCCGTCGAAGCCTAACGCGAATGCGCGCCGCCGATCAATCGCGCCCGCCCCCCCCGCCCTCTACCTCCGCACGCCCAGCCGCTCCGCCAGAAATCCGATGAACGTGCGCAGCGTGACGAACCCTTCCCGATGCTGCGGAAACACCGCGTTCAGCGTGATCGGCGACGGCGCATACGCGTCGAGCACCGGCACGAGCGCGCCGCTGTCGAGCGCCGCGCCGACGATGAAATGCGGCAGCAGCGCGATGCCGAGCCCCGCGATCGCCGCATCGCGCACGACTTCGCCGTTGTTCGCGACGAGCGGCCCCTGCACGTCGAACGTGCGCGCCGCCCCGTCGATCCGGAATTCCCAGCCGACGCGCCGCTCGCGGCCGTACAGCAGGCACGTGTGCCCGGCGAGATCGGCCGGCGTTTCGGGCGTGCCCTGCCGCTTCAGGTAAGCGGGGCTTGCGCACGCGATCATCTTCCACGCACCGAGCGGGCGCGCGATCAGCGTCGAATCCTCGAGTGCGCCGATCCGTAGCACGAGGTCGAAGCCCTCGCCGATGAGATCGACGCGCCGGTCGGTCAGGTCGAGGTTCAGCCGCACGGCCGGATGCGCGGCCAGGAATTCGGCGATCAGCGGCGACACGTGCGTGATCCCGAACGACAGCGGCGCGCTGATCTTCAGCGAGCCATGCAGTTCGGTGCTGCGCACCGACATCGCCTGCTCGGCGTCGGCGACCTCGGCGAGGATCCGCTGCGCGCGCGCATAGAACTCCTGCCCCGATTCCGTGACCGCGAGATTGCGCGTGTTGCGATGCAGGAGGCGCACGCCGAGCGACGCCTCCAGCGCCATCGTGCGCCGGCTCACGAACTGCTTGGAGAGCATCAGTTGATCGGCCGCCGCCGTGAAGCTGCCCGCATCGACGGTCGACACGAAGATCCTGAGGTCGTTGAGTTCCATATTGTCCACCTGAAAGTGACAGTCATTATCTATACAACCATTTATTTGTCAAATCGATTGACCTAAGATTCATCTCAACGAACGGCCGGGCCCACTTTCGAGGTCCGGCAACTTCCAGGACAAAATCATGATCGAGACTCGTGCAGCAAACCAACGTGGCCACGCCGAGCATGGCTGGCTCAGCTCCCGTCACACGTTTTCGTTCGCGAACTACTACGATCCGAAGCAAGTCGGCTTCTCGGACCTGCTGGTGATCAACGACGACCGCGTCGCACCGGGCCGCGGCTTCGGCACGCACCCGCACCGCGACATGGAAATCCTGTCGTACGTGCTCGACGGTGCGCTGGAGCACAAGGATTCGATGGGCACCGGGTCGGTGATCGTGCCGGGCGACGTCCAGTTGATGAGCGCGGGTACCGGCGTGCGTCACAGCGAGTTCAACCACTCGCACGAAACGCCCGTCCATTTCCTGCAGATCTGGGTCGGACCGTCCGAGAAGGGTGCCGAGCCGCGCTATCAGCAGACGAATGTCGCGGAGGCCGACAAGCGCGGCAGGCTCACGCCGATCGTATCGCCCGACGGTGCCGGCGGTTCGCTGAAGATCCGCCAGGACACGCGGATCTACGCGGGCCTGTTCGACGGCGACGAGCGCGCCACGCTCGAACTGGCACCGGGCCGCTTCGCCTACGTGCATGTCGCACGTGGCAGCGTGACGGTCAACGGCGTGACGCTCGGCGAAGGTGACGGCGCACGCATCCGCGACGAACAGGCGCTGACGTTCGCCGACGGCAAGGATGCAGAGGTGCTGGTATTCGACCTGCGTCCGGTCGAAGTGACGGCCGAGTGGGCGTAACGCCCGTTCGGAAAACCAGGCCCCGCTGACCGCGGGGCCTTACCTTATCAATCGGAGATTCGCATCATGGCCAAGGTACTCGTTCTTTACTACTCGTCCTACGGGCACGTCGAAACGATGGCGCAGCACATCGCGGAAGGCGCGAAATCGGTGCCCGGCGTCGAGGTCACGCTCAAGCGCGTGCCGGAAACCATCCCCGCCGACCAGGCGAAGGCCATCGGCGTGAAGGTCGACCAGGCCGCGCCCGTCGCCACCGTGGACGAGCTCCCGAACTACGACGCGATCATCTTCGGCACGCCGACCCGCTTTGGCAACATGGCCGGCCAGATGCGCACGTTCCTCGACCAGACCGGCGGCCTGTGGATGAAGGGCGCGCTCGTCGGCAAGATCGGCAGCGTGTTCGCGTCGACCGGCACGCAGCACGGCGGCCAGGAAACGACCATCACGTCGTTCCACACGACGCTGCTGCACCAGGGGATGGTGATCGTGGGCGTGCCCTACGCATGCAGCGGGCTCGTCAACATGAGCGAGATCACGGGCGGCACGCCGTACGGCGCGACCACGCTCGCGGGCGCGGACGGCAGCCGTCAGCCGAGCGCGAACGAGCTCGACATCGCGCGCTACCAGGGCAAGCACGTCGCGGAACTGGCCGTGAAGCTCGCGTCGTAACGCGGGTGCCGCCGGCCCCGGCAAGCCCGGGACCGCGGCGCGTGCCGCCTGCGCGGGACGCACACGAACGAACGGCGCCGGTCGAACCGGCGCCGTTCGTCATTGCGCGAACGCCGGCCGTTACTGGCCCGATGCCGGCGCGGCAGGAGCGGGAGCCGGCGCCGCCTTCGCCGCGGGCGCCTTTTCCACCGCGTTCTGCGGGTAGTTGCTCTGGTCGTTGGTCAGCCGGTAGCCGGTGCCCGTGCCGATCGCGTTCAGGTCCTTCGCATGGCGCGCGCGGGCGGCCTTGCGGGCGGCCTTCTTCTGCGCCTTGTCGAGCTGCTTCTGCGTCGGCGCGGACGCCGGATCCTGCGCGTATGCCGCCGGCGCCGCGGTCAACAGCAGACCGAACGACGCCGTTACTGCCACTGCCACCGAAACCACGCGAAACTTCGTCATCGCCGGTTCTCCTTGTCGATTGTTGGATGTGGGTCGAACGCCGGCACGCACGCGACGAATGTCGGCATGCGACGAGGGCGCCGATGCAACGTTAGCCGATCGCCGCACGAATGTCCGTGCCGGTTCCTGAATTCTCCTGATAACGGCAGCGATACGTGCGCGGCAGGCGCCCGGCCGGCCGGCGCGGCGCACGCGGCCATCAGGGAAACCGATAGCCTCGCGCGCGGCCGGCGCGCGCCGCCGCTCAGATCCAGCGCGACAGCACCGGCAGCAGGATCGGTACGACGAACGCGGTCAGCACGCCGTTCAGCCCCATCCCGAGCCCGGCGAACGCGCCGGCCTCCTCGCTGACCTGGAACGCGCGCGCGGTGCCGATCCCGTGCGACGCGACGCCGAGCGCGAAACCGCGCACGGCCGGCTCCTCGATACGCAGCGCGTTCAGGATCCCGCGTGCGCACACGGCGCCGAAAATCCCGGTCGAGATCACCAGCACCGCGGTCAGCGACGGAATCCCGCCGATCGCCTGCGCGACGGCCATCGCGATCGGTGTAGTCGCCGATTTCGGCGCGAGCGACGCGATCGTCTGGTGCGACGCGCCGAACAGCGCGGCGATGCCGACCGCCGACACGATCGCGGTCAGCGAGCCCGCCAGCAGCCCGACGAGCAGCGGCACCGCGGTGCGCCGCAGCTTCGACCACTGGCGGTACAGCGGCAGCGCCAGCGCGACGGTCGCCGGGCCGAGCAGGAAGTGGACGAACTGCGCGCCCTCGAAATACGTCGGATACGGCGTGTGCGTGATCGTCAGCAGCACGACGATCAGCGCGACCGCGATCAGCACCGGGTTCGCGAGCGGGTTGAAGCGTGCGCGCGCATAGACGGCCTGTGCAATCAGGTAGGCGATCAGCGTGATCGTCAGGCCGAGCAGCGGGGTCGCGGCGAGGTAGACCCAGATCGCGCCGAGTTTCGGGAAGGCCGTCATGGCGTGCCCTCCGCCGCGCCGTGCCCGCGCCGCTGGCGGCGCAGCAATGCGCGCGTGACGAGCGCCGTCACGGCGATCGCGAGCGACGTGCTCACCGCCAGCGCGACGACGACCGCGAGCGCATCGCCACGCAAGCGGTCGGCCGACACCATGATGCCGACGCCGGCCGGCACGAACAGCAGCGACAGATGGCGCAGCAGCTCCAGCGCGGTCGGCTCGATCGCGTCGGCCACCCGCGGGCGCAGCATCACGAAGCCGAACAGCAGCAGCATGCCGATCACGGGGCCCGGAACCGGCAGGCCGAACAGATAGGACACACCTTCCCCGAGACACTGGAAGGTCAGCAAGACCGCGAACGCCTGCAGCATGAACCGCTTCTCCCGAACGTGGCCGCGCGATCGTGCAGCCGCGCGGCCGATGAGCCGGCGGCGAGCGACGCCGGCGTGGACGATACGGGCGATCGTATCAACAATGCAGGCAGCCGGTCGCGAACCTGCGATCGCACGATCGCGATTCGAGCGATCGAGTCGGGTGGGCGATGTCGCGCTTCATCGCGCCTGTCGTTCGCATGCAAAGCGGCGGACACAAGCCCGCCGCTTCGTCGTTCGCATGCGAGCCCGTTCGAATGCGACCCGCAGACTTACTTCAGCCGCGTCGCGATTTCGTTCGCCATCGCCTTCATCGCGGCCTTCGTCGGCGCATCCGCGGCCAGCGCGTTCAACAGACCGAAATCATGAATCGTGCCGTCATAACGCGTGGTCGTTGCATCGACGCCTGCCGCGTCGAGCTTGCGGCCGTATGCTTCGCCTTCGTCGCGCAACACATCGAACTGCGCGACCTGGATTAGCGCGGGCGGCAGCCCTTTCAACTGCGCGGTACTGGCCCGCAGCGGCGACGCGTAGATCTCGTTGCGTTGCGCTTCGTTCTTCGTATAGGCGTCCCAGAACCACTTCATCATCGGCCGCGTCAGGAAGTGCCCTTGCTGATACGCGTTGTACGAGCCCGTGTTGAAGTTGTGGTCCGTGACCGGCCACAAGAGGCCCTGGAAGCGAATCGCGGGGCCGCCCTTGTCTTTCGCCATCAGCGCCACGACGGCCGCCATGTTCCCGCCGACGCTGTTGCCGACCACCGCGAGGCGGCTGCCGTCGACGCCGATTTCCGCGCCATGTGCGGCGACCCACTTCGTCGCTGCATATGCCTGGTTGATCGCGACCGGGTAATGCGCTTCCGGCGACGGCGTGTAGTTCACGAACACCGCGACGGCACCTGACTGCACGACGAGATCGCGCACGAGACGTTCATGCGTCGGGAAATCACCGAGAATCCAGCCGCCTCCGTGGAAGTACATGAACACCGGTGGCGTGCCAGTCGCACCCTGCGGACGGACGATCGTGATCGGCACCGACACGCCGTCCTGTTCGATCGTGCGGCTCGAGACGTCGATGCCGGACAGGTCGAGCTTCGCACCGTTCTGCGCGTCGACCAGCACCTGGCGCGCCTTCGCGGGGCTCAGCGTTTCGAGGCCGGGCCCCTTCTGGCCGTTCAGCGCGGCGAGGAACCCGCTCGTCGCCGCATCGGGCCGAATGGCTTCGGCACCGGTGGCAAAGGCTGTGGACGCGATGGACAACGCGGCTGCAACGGCGGCGGCGACCAGCAGCGGCTTGACGATCTTCATGATGCAACTCCTTGGCTTGAACGTTGAATGGCGATGAATGGCTGTGGTGCGTGCGATCAGACGAGCGTCAGCGTCACGGCGATGTTGCCGCGCGTTGCGTTCGAGTACGGGCAGACGACGTGCGCGCGGTCGATCAGCGTTTGCGCGATCTCGCGGTCGAGGCCCGGAAGCGAAATCTTCAGTTCGACTTCGATGCCGAAGCCGTTCGGAATCGCGCCGATGCCGACGCTGCCTTCGATCGCGGCGTCCGCGGGGATCGCGATCTTGTCGCGGGCCGCGACGAACTTCATCGCGCCGATGAAGCATGCGCTATAGCCGGCCGCAAACAGTTGCTCGGGGTTCGCGCCGGCACCGCCCGCGCCGCCGAGCTCGCGCGGCGTGGTCAGCTTCAAGTCCAGGCCGCTTTCGGGCACCGTGGCACGGCCGTCACGGCCGCCGGTGGCTTTTGCATGGGCGCGGTACAGCACTTTTTCGATCGACATGACAGACTCCCTTTCAACGTTGAGTGAATGAAACAGCTTTCCAATCCGGGATTGCGCACTGACGGATTTGCCCCCGCCCTCACGCACGCTTATCTACTCATAGATAGACAAACATCCCCAAAAACGCGGATGGTCAAACCCATCCGCCTCAGCCATCTATCTACTCAAAGATAGACAACAGATCTCGACAAAAGGCGGCGAACCGCCTGACCGCTTGCCCCGCCCCTCAGGAGCGGGTTTTCCAGACAGCCTCGACATCCTCGAGGCGCGCCCGCGTGTGAAACAGCCGACTCGCCAGCACGCTACCCTGGAACGCCGCGTACAACGTACGCGCGGCCGCTTCGGGCTTGCCGCTGAACTGCAGCGTGCCTTCCTTCGCGCCCTGCGCCAGCAATTCGGCGAGCCAGTTCTCGTTGGCCCCGAAGAACGCCTGTACCGCCTGCCGCACCTGCTCCGGCAACGATTCAATATCGGCCGCCAGCATTCCGCACAGGCAGATCTGGTTGCCGTCGCCGAGCGTTCGGCCGAACAGCTTCGTATACAGGCTCAGCTTCACGTCGGCCGGCAACGCCGGATCGATCGCCCGCATGGCCGCAAGCACCTCGTCGCTGTATGCCGCGACTGCTTCCAGCACGAGGTCGTCCTTCGACGGGAAGTAGTAGTGGATGCTCGACGTCTTCACGCCCACCAGGTCGGACAGGTCTCGATAGCTGAAGCCGTTGTAACCGCGCAGCATCATCAGCGTGATCGCGTGGTCGAGAATCTGTTCGCGGACGGTCGGTTTCGTTTCCATGGAACGAACTTTATCTACCGGTAGATAGATAGTCAAGATATTTCTGTGGAGTTCGAGGAAAGACCCGGCGACCCCAGGCATCGCCGTGACCGCTTACAACCGGCCTGCAGCCCAAGCGGATCAATGCGACACTCGCAGCCGGGCGACGCAGCCGCAACGCGATCGCCATCCGAGCGTTTGGTCGGATCGCACAAGGAGAAAGATCGATGTTTTCGTGGTTTGAACGGCGTTTGCCGACATTCCCGCTCGAGGATCCCGCCACGCCGCCGAAGGGGTTCTTCTCGTTCGTCTGGGCATGCACGAAAGGCGCGCGCGGCTGGATCCTGCTGATCGCGCTGACCTCCGCCGCGCTCGCCGCGTACGAAGCCGCGCTGTTCGCGATGATGGGGCGCGTGGTCGACTGGCTTTCATCCGCGACGCCGGCCGACTTCGGCGGCCGCCATGTCGGCACGCTCGCCGGCTTCGCGGCGATCCTCGCGGGCAGCGCGCTGCTGATCGCGCTGCATACGATGGTCAAGCACCAGGTGCTCGCGATCAACTTCCCGATGCGGCTGCGCTGGCTGTTTCACCGCCTGATGCTCGACCAGAGCCTGTCGTTCTACGCGAACGAATTCGCGGGCCGCGTGACGACCAAGATCATGCAGACCGCGCTCGCGGTGCGCGACGCGCTGTTCATGTCGGTCGACGTCGTGATCGGCGTCGCCGCGTACCTGATCGGCATTCTCGCGCTCGCGGCCAGCTTCGACTGGCGGCTGATGATTCCGCTGGTGTTGTGGGCGCTCGGCTATGGCGCCGCCTGTGCGTTCTTCGTGCCGCGCCTCGGGCGCGTCGGCAGCCAGCAGGCGGACGCGCGCGCGCTGATGACCGGCCGCATCACCGACGCCTATTCCAACATCACGACCGTGAAGCTGTTCTCGCACACGCGCCGGGAAGCCGATCACGCGCGGCGCGCGATGGAGGCGTTCAAGGCGACCGGCGATGCGCAGATGCGGCTCGTCAGCGCGTTCGAGGTCGTCAACCACGTGCTGTCGACGCTGCTGCTGGTCGGCTCGAGCGGCCTCGCGCTCTACCTGTGGATGCACGGCGAGGCGAGCGCGGGCGTGGTCGCGGCCGTGATCGCGATGGCGCTGCGCCTGTCGAGTTATTCGCACTGGATCATGTGGGAGATGACCGAGCTGTTCGAGAACGTCGGCACGATCCAGGACGGCATCAACACGCTGACGAAGCGGCGCAGCGTGGTCGATGCGCCGGACGCGAAGGCGCTCGCCGTGCAACGCGGCGGCATCGTGTTCGACAACGTGCGCTTCGCGCACGACGACAACGACACGCCGGTGTTCGACGGGCTGAACCTCACGATCCGGCCGGGCGAGCGGATCGGCCTGATCGGCCGCTCGGGCGCCGGCAAGTCGACGCTCGTGAACCTGCTGCTGCGCTTTTACGACGTGGACGGCGGCACGATCCGGATCGACGGGCAGGACATCGCGCACGTGACGCAGGACAGCCTGCGCGCCGCGATCGGGATGGTCACGCAGGATACGTCGCTGCTGCACCGGACGATGCGCGAGAACATCCTGTACGGCCGCCCCGACGCGACCGAACGCGAGATGCACGACGCAGCGGTGCGCGCGGAGGCGTCCGACTTCATCGACCGGCTGCGCGACCGGCACGGGCGCAGCGGCTACGACGTCGAGGTCGGCGAGCGCGGCGTGAAGCTGTCGGGCGGCCAGCGGCAGCGCGTCGCGATCGCGCGCGTGATGCTCAAGGACGCGCCGATCCTCGTGCTCGACGAAGCGACCAGTGCGCTCGACTCCGAGGTCGAAGTGGCGATCCAGCGGAGCCTCGACAGCCTGATGAGCGGCAAGACGGTGATCGCGATCGCGCACCGGCTGTCGACGATCGCGGCGATGGACCGGCTGATCGTGCTCGACGAAGGGCGCATCGTCGAGGAAGGCACCCACGCCGAACTGCTGCAGGCAGGCGGCATCTATGCGGCGCTGTGGGCGCACCAGAGCGGCGGGTTCCTCGGCGAGACGGCGGATGCGGAAGGGGCGGCGCAATAACGCATGGGCGGCAGTCGGGTGTTCGTCCGTGTGCCGCCCCCGCCGTTACAACCGCACGATCGTCGATTTCAACTCAGTGTATTTGTCGAGCGCGTGCAGCGACTTGTCGCGACCGTTTCCCGACTGCTTGTAGCCACCGAACGGGAAGTTCATGTCGTCGCCGCCGTCGCCGTAGCAGTTGACCCATACCGTGCCGGCACGCAGGCGCCGCGCGACCGTGTGTGCCGTCGCGAGGTCGGCTGACCACACGGCCGCCGCGAGCCCGTACTCGGTATCGTTGGCGATGCGTACGGCCGTATCGACGTCGTCGAACGCGATCACCGACAACACAGGCCCGAAGATCTCCTCGCGCGCGATCGTCGCCTGCGCGTCGACCTCGAACACGGTCGGCTCGACATAGAACCCGCCCGTGTCCTCGCGCACACGCGCACCGCCCGTCACGAGGCGCCCTTCCTCCCGTCCGATGCCGATGTAGCGCATCACGCGCTCGAGCTGCACGCGATCGACGATCGCGCCCATCGCCACCGCGGGATCGAGCGGATGCCCCGGTGCGAAGCGCCGCGACGCGGCGACCAGCCTGTCGACGAACGCATCCTTGATGTCGCGATGCACGAGCAGACGCGAGCCCGCCGTGCACACTTCTCCCATGTTGAAGAAGATCGCATCGGCCGCCGCCTGCGCGGCGCGATCGAGATCCGGGCAATCGGGCAGCACGATGTTCGGCGACTTGCCGCCCAGTTCGAGCCACACGCGCTTCAGGTTCGATTGCGCGGCGCACGCCATGATCTGCTGCCCGGTGCGCGCCGAGCCGGTGAACGCGATGCAGTCGACGTCGCGATGCAGCGCCAGCAGCCGTCCCGGCTCGGCGCCGCCGGGCACGACGCTGAACACGCCGGGCGGCACACCGGCGTCGCAGGCGAGCTGCGCGACGCGGATCGCGGTCAGCGGCGACTTCTCGGACGGCTTGAGCACGACGCTGTTGCCGGCCGCGAGCGCCGGCGCGAATTTCCAAGCGGCCATCAACAGCGGAAAATTCCACGGCACGACCGCCGCGACGACGCCGATCGGCTCGCGCGTGACGAGTCCGACGAGATGACGGTCGGCCGGCACGACCTCGCCGCCGACCTTGTCGATCGCCTCGGCGTACCAGTCGACGCAATGCGCGGCGGCCGGCACGTCGATGGCCGTGGTGTCGGCAATCGGCTTGCCGGTGTCGAGCGTCTCGAGCAGCGCAAGTTCGTCGCGATGCTCGCGCATCAGCGCCGCCCAGCGCTGCAGCACAGCCTTGCGGGCACGCGGATTCATGCCGGCCCACGCCTGCGCGTCGAACGCGCGGCGCGCGGCCGCCACGGCCGCATCGACGTCGTCGGCGCCGCAGTCGGCCACGTGCGCGAGCACGCGGCCGTCGATCGGACTCACGCACGCGAACGTCGCCCCGGTGTGCGCGTGGCACGGGTCGCCGTCGATGAACGCGCGCGCTTCGATCCGCAGCACGGCCGCACGGGCCTGCCAGTCTTCGAATGTGAATGGATTCATGGGTGTTCGTTTCCGGTCAAAGGTCGGTCATCACGATCCGGTCACCGGATCGATCGGCGTGAACGTGCCGGCGCGCGCCTCGATCGCCTCACCGGCGGCAAGGCACAGCGCCTCCTGGAAGCGCCCGGCGACGAGTTGGACGCCCGTCGGCACGCCGTCCCGCACGCCGGTCGGCACCGACAGCCCCGGCAGCCCGAGCAGCGCGGTCGCCAGCAGCGGCCCCTGCATGTCGACGATGTGGCGCATCGCGTCATCGCCGTGTTGATCGGCATCGATCGCGAACGGCTGCGCACACGACACCGGCATCAGCAGCAGCGGGTAACGCGTGAAGAACTGCTGCCAGTCGCGCAGCAGCGCGGTCCGCCGCGCCAGGCCGTTCATGTAGCCGGCGAGGTCGAGCGGCGACGCGAGGCTGCGCTGGCTCGCGAACGCGGTCCGGATCGCCGCGTCGCCATGCTGCATGATCACGTCGCCGAGCCCGCCGCGCGCTTCGTTCGTCACGAGGTCGAGCCATAGCGCGCACGCTTCGGCGATCCGCGGCGGTTGCGCTTCCTCGACGACGCAGCCCGCCTCTTCCAGCCAGCGCGCGGCCTGCCGGACCGCTTCGACGACCACCGGGTCGGAGGGCACGCCCGGCAGCGCCGGACACACGGCAACCCGTACGGGGAACGTCGCGTCGCGACCGGCCGGCGCGACCGGCATCCACCACGCATCGCGCGCGTCGCCCACCGCCATCGCGTCGAGCGCGAGGCGCAGGTCGCCGATCGTGCGCGCCAGCGGCCCTTGCACGGACGCGAGCTGCACGGCGAGCGTACGGTCCTTCGATTGCGTCGGGTTGTAGGCCGGAACGCGGCCGGTGCTCGGCCGCAACCCCGCGACGCCGCATGCGTAGGCCGGGTAGCGGATCGAACCGCCGAGATCGTTGCCGTGCGCGATCGCGCCGATGCCGGCGGCGACCGCGGCGGCCGCGCCGCCGCTGGAGCCGCCCGGCGTCAGCGACGGATTCCACGGATTCGACGTGCGGCCGTGCAGGTCGTTGTCGGTGAACCACCGATACGAAAACGCCGGCGCATTGCTGCGCCCGATCACGATCGCACCGGCGTTGCGCAAGTTCGCGGTCACCGGGCTGTCTTCCTGCGCGAGCAGACCGGCAAATGCACGCACCCCGTTCGTCGTCGCGCGGCCGGCCGTGTCGACGTTGATCTTCACAGTGACCGGCACGCCGTGCAGCGGGCCGACCGGCGCGCCGCGCGCGATCGCGGCATCGGCTTCGGATGCCGCCTGCAACGCGCTGTCGGCCAGCACGTCGACGATCGCGTTGATGACGGGGTTCACCTGCTCGAGCCGCTGCAGGCAGCTGTGCACGAGTTCGGTCGACGACACGTCGCGCCGCGCGACGTACGCGGCCATCTCGGCCGCGCTCAGACGCCACAATTCCTGGGTCATGGGATGCTCCTCGTTGATGTTTCGATCGAATGGAATCAGCCTCGCGCTACGCACGCGACGGCTCGGCCTGCGGCACATGCGACGCGTAGATCTTCCGGCACGTCTCGACAACCTCCCACGTGCCGCGAAAACCCGGCGGAATCACGAAGCGGTCGCCGGCGCGCAGCACGCGCTCGCCGCCGTGCGCACCGCGCACGATCGCGACGCCGCTCAGCATCTCGCAGTACTCCGACTCGTCGTAGTCGATCGTCCAGCGTCCGGGCGTGCATTCCCAGATCCCGCAACTGAACTGCCCGCACGGGCTGATGTAGTGATGCGACAGTGTCTGCATCGGATTGCCGTCGAGCAGCAGCCCGGCCGGCACGCGGCTTTGCGTGAGCCGGGCCGGCGCCTGCATCAGGTCGACGAGACGGGTGACGTGGGTCATGAATGCCTCCAGCACATGAGTGAATGGTTCAAAACGATTCGTTGCCGCACGGTCGGGCAAGCCGCACCGCACGGGTCAAAGCAGATCCATCGTCCGATGCCACGCCATCGCGAGCGCCAGCATCGGCGTGCGCAGCGCGCGGCCGCCCGGAAAATCGCGATGGCGAATGCGGCCGAACAGGTCGAAACGCGCAGCCTGCGCGTCGATCGCTTCCGCGATCAGCCGCCCCGCGAGACCGGTCACGTTCACGCCGTGCCCGGAGAAGCCCTGTGCGAAATACACGGTCGGCTCGAGCCGCCCGAAATGCGGCGCGCGATTCATCGTTGCGTCGATCAGGCCGCCCCACGCGTAGTCGATTCGCACGTCGGCGAGTTGCGGAAACGTCTTCAGCATGTCGTGCCGCATCGCCGTCGCGAGATCGCGCGGGGTGCGCGTCGAGCTGCTCGCCTTGCCGCCCCACAGCAACCGGCGATCGCGCGTCAGCCGGAAATAGTCGAGCGCCGAATTGCAGTCGCTGATCGCCGCGTCGGCCGGCATCGTTTCGGCCGCGCGTGCGTCGCCGAGCGGCTCCGTCGCGATCACGTAGGTCGCCACCGGGATGATCTTGCGTGCGAGCGCCGGCGCCAGCTGCCCGAGGTACGCATTGCCGGCCAGCACGACGTAGCGGGCGTCCACGTGGCCGCGCGCGCACCTGACGCGGTGGTACGGCGCGGCGCGCTCGAGCGCGAGCGCCGGCGTGTCCTCGTGGATCGTCACGCCGGCCGCGCGCGCCGCGCGTGCGAGGCCGAGCGTGTAGTTCAGCGGATGCAGGTGGCCGCTGCCTTCATGACGCAGGCCGCCGACGTAGCGGTCCGAAGCGACGAAGCGCCGCATGTCGGCACGTTCGACGATGTCGTAGCCGCGATAGCCGAAGCGGCTCGCGGCGGTGTCGCGCCATTTGCGGAGCGCGTCGATGTGGCGCTTCTTGTTCGCGGCCGTCAGATAGCCAACGGTCAGGTCGCAATCGATGCCGTGGCGCTCGACCCGCTGCCGGACGAGATCGACCGATTCGAGCCCCATCGCCCATATCTGCCGCACGTCGTCGTCCGGCAGATGGGCCGAGAACGTATCGATGTCGCACGAGTACCCGGCGATCAACTGGCCGCCGTTGCGACCGCTGGCGCCCCAGCCGATCCGCGACGCCTCGACGAGCGCGACCGAATGGCCGCGCTCGGCGAGATCGAGCGCCGCGCTCAGGCCGGTGAGCCCGCCGCCGATCACGCACACGTCGGCCGACACGGCGCCGTCCAGCGACGGATGGCGGGTTCGGTCGTTGGCGGTATCTGCGTAGTACGACTGAATATGTTGCTGATTTTCGAACTTGAGCATGAGTGACAATCGCTAACGGCGTCGCATCAGAACGCGTAGATGAGTTGGGTCGCGAGCAGGTCGTTCGACTTCGCGTACGACCCGTCGTGACGCAGGAATACCTTGTTGCTCGCCCAGTCGTGCCGATACTCGACCTTGACCGTCACTTGCTGGGTCGGATAGAACAGCAGGTCGAATGCGGCCGCCTGCCGCGTCGCGCCCTTGCACTCGAAGCCGACGCCGCCGTTCGCCTTCGACATCGCGAGGCAGTCCGCGTCGATGCCGAAGCCGTTGTACGGATCCATCCCGTTGCCGTTCAGGCCGATCGACGATCCGCCGCCGCCGTTCCTGCGGTTGACGAGCAGGTCATAGCGCAACGTCGCGCCCATGCGGCCGACCACCGGCACGTTGAACTTGCGATGCGCGAGCAGCGACAACCCGAACCACTGCGCAAGCCCGCCGTTGAACGCGCCGTGCTGCTGCTGGCCGTAGTCGAACTCCGCGTTGTACTGCGCGTCGGCGAGCGTGTAGGTCGCGTCGGCTTCCGCGAAGAAAAACGCACCGTATGCGCTGGGCGCATTGCCGCCCACGCCGTAATGCACGTTGCCGGTGGCCGGGTCGATCGCGCTCGGCAGCGTCTGGCGGCCGATGTTGATCGACCCGCCGATGTCGAGCGCGCTGCCGCGCATGTAGTCGACGCGCGCGGTGAAGGTGGGCACCTTGTTGCTCGTCGTGATCGGATCGCCGAGTGCGTTCACGCCGGTCTGCGTGACCGCGCCCGCGCTGCGGAACTGCTCGTTGCCGACGAAGAACTTCCACGCCCACTGCCCGCTCGGGCTCAGGTAGTTGATGCCCGCGCCGATCGACGAACCCGGATCCGAGAAGTCGTACAGCAGGTTGTGCGTGAGCGTGAGCATCTGGTTCGACTGCTGGTACTCGTAGCCGCCGAAGCCGAGCACCAGCCCGCCGATGAACGCGGTCGTGCCCGACAGCGGCACCGTGACGACGGCCGTGTTCACGATGTCGAGACCGCTCGCGCCGCTGCCCGTCATCATCGACAGGCCGGCGCCGCGGTTCGGCATCAGCGTGATTTCGGCGGACGGCGCGCTCGGCCCGACGCCGAACGTCTTCTTGATGTCGAGGAATACGTCGCCGAACGTGCTGTTGTAGTAGGTGTACGCGCTCTCGTGGTTCGCGAACTGGAACGACGACGTGCCGGCGCCCCGGTTATACACGTAGGTCGGATCGACGTAGCCGGTCACCGACAACCCGGCGATCGGGCCGGTGCGCGCGGCGTCGGTGAGCGAGTCGACCTTCAGCTGCTGGTTCGCGACCTGCTGACGGATCTCGGTCACGTCGTCGTTGGTCAGCACCGCAGGCGCGTGCCCGTAGCCGGAAGCCGACGGGTCGGCCGCGGGCGTACTCGTCGCCGCGGCCGCAGCAGCCGACGAAGGCTGCGCGGCCGCCGGTTTCGCGGCGAGTTGCGATTGCAGCGCGCTCATCTGCCGCTGCAGCACGGCGAGCTGCTGTTGCAGCACCCTGATCTGCTCGGCGCTCGAACTCGCGACGGCCAACCCCGGCAACGCACCGGCAATCAGCGCGCACAGCATCTTCTTTTTCATCCAACGT
This sequence comes from Burkholderia sp. Tr-862, assembly GCF_011753085.1. NCBI lineage: Bacteria > Pseudomonadati > Pseudomonadota > Betaproteobacteria > Burkholderiales > Burkholderiaceae > Burkholderia > Burkholderia sp. Tr-862. Next base: position 57,887 of record NZ_VWWG01000005.1, on the reverse strand, counting down.
CTCCTTGTCGTTCTTCACTTCACGGGATGCGGTGCGGGGTCGCGGCGCGCGTGCATGGTTGACGCGCGAGCGGGCGGCAAGACCGTCGGTGCAGCCGGTGCGTCCGGCGCGCAGGCCGCGTGCCACGCACGGGCATCGCGGGCTTGCCGTCGTTCGCGGGCCAGCATCGAGCGGTTCACGACGACGACGCCGATCGTCACGACCGTGATGAACACCGTCGCGAGCGCGTTCATCTCCGGGTTCAATCCGAGCCGCACGCGCGAGAACACGACGAGCGGCAGCGTCGTCGAACCGGGGCCCGACAGGAAGGCGGAAAGAATGACGTCGTCGATCGACACGGTGAACGCGAGCAGCCAGCCGGACACCAACGCCTGCGCAATCAGCGGCAGCGTGATCACGAAGAACACTTTCAGCGGCCGGGCACCGAGGTCGAGCGCGGCTTCCTCGATCGAGCGATCGAGCTCCTTCACGCGCGACTGCACGATCACCGCGACGAACGACAGGCACAGCATCACGTGGCCGATCCAGATCGTCAGCCAGCCGCGTCCGGCGGGCCAGCCGAAGGTCTGCTGCATCGCGACGAACAGCAGCAGCAGCGAGATGCCCTGGATCACTTCGGGAATCACCAGCGGCGCGTTGATCATTGCCGCATAGAGCGTGAAGCCGCGAAAGCGCCCCATGCGGGCCAGCACGAAGCCGGCCCAGGTGCCGATCGCGACCGACGCGGTCGCCGTCAGCACCGCGATCTTCAGCGACAGCCATGCGGCCGTCAGCAGTTCGCCGTCGTGCAACAGCGCGCCGTACCAGCGAAACGAGAAGCCGGACCATACCGTCACGAGCTTCGACGCGTTGAACGAATAGACGACGAGGCTCGCGATCGGCACGTACAGGAACAGGAAGCCCACGCCCAGCACGCAGGCGGACAACAGGCGATTCGCGCGGGTCATGAGCGCCCCTCCGCTTCGGCCTGGCTGTAATGGAGCAGCGCCATCGGCACGAGCAGCAGCGCCACCATCGTCACCGTCACGGCGGACGCCATCGGCCAGTCCATGTTGTTGAAGAACTCGTCCCACATGACGCGGCCGAGCATCAGCGTGTTCGCGCCGCCGAGCAGTTCCGGGATCACGTATTCGCCGACGGCCGGGATGAAGACGAGCAGGCTGCCCGCGACGATTCCGTTGCGCGACAGCGGCAGCGTGATGCGCCAGAACGCGGACCACGGCGTCGCGCCGAGATCGTGCGCGGCCTCCAGCAGCGTCAGGTCCAGCTTCACGAGATGCGCATAGAGCGGCATCACCATGAACGGCAGGTACGAATAGACCATCCCGATGTAGACGCCCGCGTCCGTGTGATAGAGGCGCAGCGGCGTCGCGATCACGCCGAGCGCCACCAGCGCGCGATTCAGCAGGCCGTCGTCCTTCATGATCCCGACCCACGCATAGACGCGGATCAGGAACGACGTCCAGAACGGCAGCATCACGGCCATCATCAGCAGGTTGCGGCGTGCCGGCGCCGCGCGGGCGATGCAGTACGCGATCGGATAGCCGGCGAGCAGGCACATCAGCGTCGACACGGCGGCCATCTTCAGTGAACTGACGTAGGTTTTCAGATACAGGTCGTCCTGCAGCAGCAACGCGTAATGCTTCAGCGACAACACGAGCTGGACCGTGCCGGCTTCGAGCCGTGCGAGCGCGGTATACGGCGGAATGCCGAGCATCTGGTCGGCGAAGCTGATCTTCAGCACCAGCACGAACGGCAGCGCGAAGAAGATCGTGAGCCACAGGAACGGCACGCCGATCGCGACGTTGCGGCCCGACGGCAGGAAGCGCGACAGCGCGGCGAAGCGGCCGCGGCGCTTCGAAGCCGGTGTCGCGGCGGCTGCACCGGCGGAAACCGGCGTGGACGGAGTGGAAGCGGAAGTTCTCATCATGTCGTCCTCACTGCGTCAGCACGACGCCGCTGGCCGGCGACCACGACACGAACACGTCGTCATTCCACGACGGCGCACCGTCGTGCAGCAGGTGCGAGCTCGACAGGTTCGACACGACCGTCTTGCCGCTCGGCAAACGCACGTGGTACAGCGAGTAGCTGCCCATGTACGCGATGTCCGTCACGACGCCGCGCGCCCAGTTGTGATGCGAGCCGGGCTTGTCGCGCGACACATGCACGCGCTCGGGCCGCACCGAGATGCCGACGGGCATCCCCAGCGGGCCGGTCACGCCGTGGCTCACAACCATGCGCGCTTCGAGGTCGTCGCTTTCGACGAAGATGTGATCGGGCTCGTCCTCGACCACGCGCCCTTCGAACAGGTTCGTCGAGCCGATGAACTCGGCCGAGAAGCGGCTGTTCGGGTATTCGTACACTTCGCCGGGCGTGCCGATCTGCACGATCTTGCCTTCGCTCATCACCGCGAGGCGGCTCGCCATCGTCATCGCCTCTTCCTGGTCGTGCGTGACCATCACGCAGGTCACGTCGACCTTCTCGATGATGTTCACCAGTTCGAGCTGGGTCTTCTGGCGGATCTTCTTGTCGAGCGCGGACATCGGTTCGTCGAGCAGCAGCAGCTTCGGGCGCTTGACGAGCGAGCGGGCCAGCGCGACGCGCTGCTGCTGGCCGCCGGACAGCTGGTGCGGCTTGCGCTTCGCGTACTTGCTCATCTGCACGAGCGCGAGCGCGTCGGCCACGCGTTCCTTGATCTCGTTCTTCGGCGTGCCTTCCTGCTTCAGCCCGAACGCGACGTTCGACTCGACCGACATGTGCGGGAACAGCGCGTACGACTGGAACATCATGTTCACCGGCCGGCGGTACGGCGGCAGCGACGCGAGGTCCTCACCGTCGACGAGGATCTTGCCGGAGGTGGCCGTCTCCAGCCCGGCGAGCATGCGCAACAGCGTCGACTTGCCGCAGCCCGAGCTGCCGAGCAGCGCGAACAGCTCGTTCTTCGCGATCGTCAGGTTCACGTTGTCGACGGCGGTGCTGTCGCCGAACTTCTTCACGACGTTTTCGATGCGCACGAACGCGTCGTGCGCGAGCCGGCTGCGATGGCCGGTGGCGGCCGGCCGGGCGTATGCGATAGAGTCCATGATCGTCGCCCTCAACCGCCCGACTTCAGTTGCAGCCACAACCGGTTCTGCATCCGCGCGATGTCGGCGCTGCGCGGCATCGCGAGCGACGTCTTCGCGAGCGTGGCGTCCGGCAGGTAGATGCCCGAATCCTGCGCGATCGCCGGCGTCACGAACGATTTCGCGGCCTTGTTCGCGCTCGGATAGAAGATCTCGTTCGTGATCGCCGCGTTGGTCTTCGGCTCCTCGATGTAGTTGATCCACTTCAATGCCGCTTCCGGGTGCGGTGCGTCCTTCGGAATCGCCATCACGTCGAACCACAGCAGGCCGCCTTCCTTCGGATTCACGTAGCGGATTTCGTACGGACGCTTCGCGTCGAGCGTGCGCCGCCGCGCGACGCTGACGTCGCCGGACCAGCCGAGCACGACGCACACGTCGTTGTTCGCGAGATCGTCCGCATAGCCGGCCGAGCTGAACTGCGTCACGTACGGGCGGATCTTCTTCAGCACGTCGTAGGCAGCCTGGTAGTCGGCCGGATTCTTGCTCTCCGGATCCTTGCCCAGGTACTGCAGCGCGGCCGCGAACGCGGCGTCGGGCGCATCGAGCAGCGAGATGCCGCAGCCTTTGAGCTTCGCCGCGTTCGCGGGATCGAACAGCAGCGCCCAGCTGTCGGTGGGCGCGTTCTCGCCGAGCCGCTTTTTCACTGCGTCAACGTTGTAGCCGATGCCCGTCGTGCCCCAGACCCACGGCACGCCGTACTGATTGCCCGGATCGGCCTTCGCGATCATCTTCATCAGCACCGGATCGAGATTCGCGAGATTCGGCAGCTTCGACTTGTCGAGCTTCTGGTACACGCCGGCCTGGATCTGCTGTGCGAGATAGTTCGACGTCGGCACGACGATGTCGTAGCCCGAGCTGCCCGCGAGCAACTTGGTCTGCAACGTGTCGTCGCTGTCGTAGCTGTCGTAGCGCACCTTGATGCCCGTCTGCTTCTCGAAGTTGGGCACCGTGTCGTTCGCGATGTACTGTGACCAGTTGTACACGTTCAGGTTGGCATCGCCCGCATGGGCGGACCGGCTGGTCGCGAGGGCCAGCCCCGCGGACGTGACGAGCGCGGTGCACAGGGCCGCGCGACGACGGGAACGGATACGCATGGGGATTCTCCTTGTGATGGGTATCGGCCCTGGCGCCATGTCCGGGTCCGGACTCGCGTCAACGCCGTCAAGCGGTGTTCAGCACAAGGGTCAATGTAGAGATCGCGGCCCGCACCGTCAGTCGTGAAAACCGGGACAAACGGCATCGCCGTTCGCGGTCGTTTGCGTAGATTCCCGCGTAGGCAGTCGAAATTATTCGTGATACCTGTAGCGCCACCTGATTTCTTCGACATCCGACGCCATGAGCGCTGCGCTTTCCACTCCCGATCTCCCGCTGAGTCACGTCGCATTCGTGACGGATACGCTCGGCGATATCGCGCAAGCGATCGGGACGCCGCAGTTCATGCGCGCCGTGTACGACACGCTCGTACGCTACGTCGATTTCGACGCGGTGCACCTCGACTACGAACGATGCTCGGCGTCGGGCCGGCGCAGTGTCGGCTGGATCGGCAGCTTCGGCCGCGAGCCGGAGCTCGTCGCGCAGGTGATGCGCCACTACTACCGAAGCTATGCGAGCGAGGACCTCACGTATGCGGCCATCGACAGCGAAAGCGACACGCAGTTGCTGCAGGTGTCGTCGCAGCGGGTCGCAAGCGAGCTGCGGCACCTGTTCTTCGACGCCGGCGACATTCACGACGAATGCGTGATCGCGGGCGTGACGGGCGGCACGCGCTACTCGATTTCGATCGCGCGGTCGCGGCGGCTGCCGCCGTTTTCGTTGAAGGAGCTGAGTCTGCTGAAGCAGCTGTCGCAGGTCGTGCTGCCGATGGCGTCCGCGCACAAGCGGCTGCTCGGCGCTGTCTGCGCGGACGAAGGGCCGCGTGACGAACTCGATCTCGACCGCGTCGCGCAATGGCTTCCGGAACTGCAGGAACGGCTGACCGCGCGCGAGATGCATGTGTGCGCATCGTTCATCCAGGGCATGACGTCAGCGGCGATCGCGCAGTCGATGGGGCTCAAGACGTCCACTGTCGATACCTATGCGAAGCGCGCGTTCGCGAAGCTCGGCGTCGATTCGCGGCGGCAGCTGATGGCGCTCGTGCTCAGGAATGCATCGCGTCGGCATGATGCGTGAGGGCCCGGCGGGCACGCCGCCGGACGGTTGCGCACGCATCCATCGCCGCCGAGCCTCATAACGATCCGACAATTTATTGGTTCCCTCGACGATGCGCCGTCCGTATCGTTCACCGACTCGTCAGACCTATCGACCAACGGGGGAATCCAACCATGAAACGAATCCGGACATTCGCGCTGCTCGCCCTGCCGGCCTCGCTCCATGCCGCCGGCGCGCACGCGCAAAGCAGCGTCACGCTGTACGGCATCGCCGATGCGGGCATCGCGTACGTGCACAACGTGCGCAACGCGAACGGCAGCAATGCGTCGAACCTCGTCAGGTTCAGCAGCGGCAACCTGTCCGGCAGCCGCTGGGGGCTGCGCGGCATCGAGGATCTCGGCGGCGGGCTGTCCGCGCTGTTCCAGCTCGAGAACGGCTTCAACCTCGGCACCGGCGCGCTCGGCCAGGGCGGGCGCGAATTCGGGCGCAAGGCCGTCGTCGGCCTCGCGAACAACACCTACGGCACCGTGACGCTCGGCCGCCAATACGATCCGGTCGTCGATCTCGTGCAGGGCCTCACCGAGGACAACTACTTCGGCGGCGTATTCGCGACGCCGGGCGACCTCGACAACTACGACAACAGCCTGCGCGTCAGCAACTCGGTGAAATACACGAGCCCGTTGATCTCCGGCTTCCAGTTCGCCGCGCTATACGGCTTCGGCGGCGTCGCGGGCGCGACCGGCAGCGGCCGCACCTACAGCTTCGGCCTGAGCTACGCGAACGGCCCGCTGTCGCTCGGCGCCGGCTACTTCTTCGCGAATGGCGGCTCGACGGTCGCGAGCGGCGTGCGCACGTGGTCGAGCAGTTCGGACACGCTGTTCAACACCGTGATCAACCAGGGCTTCTCGAGTGCGAAGTCGATCCAGATCGTGCGCGTGGCCGGCCAGTACGTGGCCGGGCCGGCGACCTTCGGCCTCGCGTATTCGAACACGCAGTACGGCGCGGACACGCTGTCGGCCTTCACGCAGAACGCGAAGTTCAACAACGGCTCGGCGTTCTTCAACTGGCAGTTCTCGCCGGCGCTGCGCGCGGGTGTCGGCTACAACTACACGTCGCTGACGGGCCCGGCCTCCGCGCACTACAACCAGGTGAACCTCGGCGCGGACTACGCGCTGTCGAAGCGCACCGACCTGTATGCGCTGGTCGGCTACCAGAAGGCGAGCGGCAATACGCTGAACGCGAGCGGCGCGATCGTGAAGGCCGCGGCATCGGTCGGCTCGTATGGCGTGAACGCCGGCACCGATACGCAGGAACTCGCGATCGTCGGCATCCGCCACAAGTTCTGACGGCGCACGTCGCCTCGCGCCGAGCCGGCGGGCGCACGTTGCGATGTGCGTCCGCCGCGCGCCGTGTTGCCCAGGTCTAATGCCGTCGCATCCCGCCGAACCCGTGGCCGCCGCCTACGAAGGCCGGGCCATGGTGAAAGCCCGCGCCCATCGGAACGCCGACGTGGCCGTGCCCGACCCCGTCGAAGTGACTGAAGTGACTGAAGTGACCGAAGTGGTCGAAGTGATGGCGATGATGGAAGCGGTCGATGAAGACGAAACTCACGCCCGTGCCGACGAAAACCGCCGGGCCCCAGTACCACGGGTCGGTGTACGGATAGGCTGTGTCCGGGTACCACACGATGCTGCCGTCCGGGCTTTGCACCATCTGCCAGGTGCCGTCGCTTTGCCGGCACGCACGCCCGACGATCTGCTGTTCCGTTCCGTCAATTTCCGCCTGCGCGACGACCGCGCGGCAACGGGCGCCTTCGTCCGGCGAGTCGTCGTCGTACGTTTGCGCAAGGACGCACACCGAACACCCGAGACAGACGACGCCCATCCCGAACCGAAACAGGTTGCACATGATCGGCTCCTGCATTGTTGCCCCCGACCATTCGACCCTTGGCGTCACGCACGGCGCCGGCTTCGTATAGGGTCACCCGACGATTGAACGACTGGACACGCCGGATTATTCCAGGGGTCGTGATGCGAAAGCACGACGGCGGCAACCGCCGTCGATCAGGCGCGCGGCGAGCGCCGCACGATGCAGTAGACGCCCGCGGCGGTCACGCCGAAGGCCAGATGGGCGACCAGCGTGATCGCGCCGCGCACGGGAACGAACCACGGAAAGATCGCGGTGAACGCGTGCAGGTTGACGCCATAGAGCACGAGTCCGAACGCGCCGCCCGCGAGCAGCGCCGCGCCGGGCGACAGGTTGCGGACCAGCTTCGCCAGCACGGCCGCATAGGCAAGCGACAGCACGCCATGCACCAGCGTCGCCACGCCCATGATCAGCGGATCGAACCCCGAGGACGCGCCGAGCGCGGCTCGCCCCATCACGATGGCGGCCGTCAGGCGCGCATCGCGGAGCAGGTTGTGAATCGCATCCTCGCCGGCGACCGGCCAGAGCATCAGCTCGATGACGGTCGAGCCGACCGCCGCGCCGAACGCAGCCCAGAGAATCGGCACCGGACCGTTCCGCTTCAAGCGCCCTCCGCGATGGCCGCCCGCCGCACGGCGGGGTTTACAGCGGACGTTCGCAGTCCGTCCAGTACGCGAACGGATCGCGATGTTTCGGATAGTGCTCGTCGAGCCATTTCAGCAACGTCGCACGCGCGTTGTCCATGTCGGCCTTCGACGACGACGTCGTCAGCTCGTGCACCTCGACGGACTTTTCCCGATCCATCACGTAGCAGTTCCAGTCCGGGCCGTCGCCATCCGGATCGTCGGACGCCTTCGACGACTTGCCCCAGCCGAACCCCTTGCGCGCATCGATGTAGTAGCGCGGATGCACTTTCAGATACGACATCTCGCCGCCCTGCAGGCTGCTTTCCGCGCGCAGCACGTCGCGCTCGTCGACGATCTGCGTGACCTCCGGAAGCCGACGCGAGCGCCAGCCGGCCGGCAGCGTTGCCGTCGCGCGAACCGCGTCGTATGCGCCCCACGTGAGGCCCCAGGCTTCGGCCATGCGCTTCATGAACGCATCCGCGCCCGGATAGCCGCGCAGCTGGATCCGCGTCGACAACGTGACTTCGACCCGGCCGTCGGGGCCGGCGGGGTCGCCTGCCGCTTCGAACGGGTTGCCCGGACGCGACGCGCGCTGCTGCGCGTCCGTGGGCGCCATGCCCGAAAACAGCTGGTCGAGCGCCGCGCGCGCTTTCGACGACTTGTCTGGTCTATTCATTACTCACTCTCTCCCTCTGCATCCGTACGTCTGCAGAAACTGTCGATTCTCATTCATTATCGGATTTCGCGTTTTTCCGCGATCGCATTGTCGATCATCCGGCATCCCAGGTCGAGCCGCGGCGACGTCAGGCGCCCTTCGACGCACGCGCCGGCGGCTGAACCGCCTGCCCCAGCGCCGCCCGCATCCGCTCCATCAGCGCGAGCACCTCCGGACGATTCTCGCCCTTCGCATGCACGAAGTGATACCTGAGCGGCGACTCGACCTCGTGCCGGCTCACGCGGACGAGCGCGCTGCGCTCGAGATACGCATCCGCGAGCGGCATCCGCGCCAGCGCCACGCCGAGCCCCGCTTCCGCCGCCGCGAGCACCAGGTTGTAATCCTCGAAGCGGCGATCCTGCGCGCGCGGCTTGAACGGAATGCCGAGCGCGTCGAACCAGGTACGCCAGCCGGTCACGTCGGAATCGTGCAGCAGCGGCATCTCGAGCAGCGCGGCATCACCGCTTCGACGGCGCAGCGCGGCCAGCTGCGCGGCGAGCCGCGGATGCGCGACCGGATGGAGCGTCTCCGGCATGAACTCGCGGGTTTCGAGCTCACGCCAGTTGCCGCGCCCGTAGCGGATCGACAGATCCGCCTCGCCGGCGGCGATATCCACGTTGCGCACTTCGATGCCGAGCTCGATGCGCAACGCGGGCGCTTCGCTCTCGAGTGCATGCTGCCGCTCGAACAGCCAGAGCTGCGCGAATGCCGGCACCACACTCAGCTTGACGAGGCGCGGCGCACGCGGCGAGCGCCACTGGTCGGCCGCGCCGTCGATGATCGTGAACGCCTGTTCGATCCGGCCGACGAAGCGCTGGCCGTCCGGCGTGAGGCGCACGCCGCGCGCATGGCGTTCGAACAACGCCATGCCCAGCCAGTTCTCGACGGCGGCCACGCGCCGGCTGATCGCGCCGTGCGTGACGCCGGACACGTCGGCGGCCGCCAGAAACGAACCGTGGCGCGCCACCATGCAGACAGTCTCCAGGCTCGCCAGCGGCGGCCGCGAGCCAGGTGCCGGCGTGACGGCCGACAGCGCGTCCGCCACACGCCGAGGCGTGCGTGCCGAGCCGTCGGCCCGGCGCCGCACCGAGCTGTGAGCCATATTCATATTCGGATGTTGATCTGTGCGCTAGCTTAACATCTCGCCACACCGCACCATTGTCGCATGAACACCCTTTCCTCCTCGTCGCGCGGCGCGCGACAACCGCTCATCGCAGCCGGCGCAGTGGCGTTCACGATCGTCTCGTGGGCGTCCGCTTTCCCGTTCATCCGGATCGGACTGCACGGGCTGGCGCCGTTGCAACTCGCGGCCGCACGCTTCGCGACCGCGGCCGTGCTCGTGATCGCATGGCTGGCGTGGCGGCGGCCTGCGAAGCCGTCGACCCGCGACGCGTTGCGCTTTCTCGTCTGCGGGTTTCTCGGCATCGCGCTCTACAACGCGCTGCTCAATACCGGCGAGCAAACCGTGTCGGCCGGCGCGGCGAGCTTCATCGTGAACACGCTGCCGATCTTCACGGCGCTGCTGGCCGCGGTGTTTCTGCACGAACGCTTCAATCGCTGGGGATGGGTCGGGTCGCTGATCAGCCTGGCCGGCATCGCGGTGATCGCGCACGGACAACCCGGCGGGCTCGTGCTCGGCTCGGGGAGCTCGCTGATCCTCGGCGCGGCGCTGTGTTCGGCCAGCTATTTCGTGCTGCAGCGGCGGCTGATTCCCGTGTACGGCGCGCTGCCCTGCGCCGCGTACACGCTGCTGGCCGGCGCGCTCCTGCTCACGCCATGGTTGCCCGGCGCACTCGTGTCGCTCGGCGGCGCGTCGCACGACACGACGCTGGCGGTGCTGGTGCTCGGCGTCTTTCCCGCCGCGCTGGGTTACGCAACCTGGACTGTCGCACTCGGCTACTTCGGCGCGGCGCGCGCCGCCAACTTTCTCTATCTGACGCCGGCGGTCGCGACGGCGTTGTCGATCGTGCTGACGGGCGAGCGGCCCGGCATCGAGACGGTGTGCGGCGGGCTGCTCGCGATTGCGGGCGTGATATTCGTCGCGTTGCGCGGTCGGACGTAGGCTCGCGATTTCGTCGAACGGCAAGGCCGATCCGAAGAACGATCCGGCAGCGGGCCAGTCATGCCGGGCCGGTTGTCTGCAAAGCCGAACGCACACGCCGCTTATATCGACCCGCACCAATTCGCCGACGCGACCGAGCTCGACCGTTAGTTGCATCAAACGGGGTGGCGATGAAAGTGTGCAGACAAACCGACCGAACAGTTCGCGATTGATTGCATCGCACTGTCCATGGCCATCGGCATCGGCCCGGTCGAATAATCGGAGCAATCGACAGCGGCGCGAGACGGCCACGAACCTGCCCGAGGGGCCGGCGCAACAATCGCGCGATCGCCTCACATTTGCGCAAGGCTACGCAATTCGGCGAAGCGGGCGCATACGCGTTCGGATATATTCATACCAATTGCGTGTCGTCTGACGAAAGCATCCCGCTCGCTCGGGAAACGCTCGGCGCCGGCGTTGTCCGTCGACGTCGACAGCCCGGCGGCATGCAAGCCGGCCCCCTCACGGGTCATGGAGATTCGTCCGGCACGCCGACCGCCTCACAAGGGCGCGCGAGCGGCCGGACGGCACTAGAAATATCAATCAACGGAGATGGCAGATGGAACGAAGCACAGTCGGCATGCGCTGCAAACCCCTGATCACCGTCGCACTGGCAGCCGCCGCATTCGCGGCCGCGTCGGGCGCGATGGCCGACCAGGTCGTGAAGATCGGCAGCGTCGAGCCGACGACGGGCGGCATTTCGCACCTGGGCAAGGACAACGAGAACGGTGCGCGCCTCGCGGTCGAGGAAATCAATGCGAAGGGCCTGACGATCGGCGGCAAGAAGATCACGCTGCAGCTTGACGCGCAGGATGACGCGGCCGACCCGCGCCAGGCCACGCAGGTCGCGCAGAAGCTCGTCGACGACAAGGTCGTCGCCGTCATCGGCCACCTGAACTCGGGCACGTCGATCCCGGCGTCGAAGATCTACAGCGACGCGGGCATCGTGCAGATCTCGCCGTCGGCCACGAACCCGACCTATACGCAGCAGGGCTTCAAGACGACCTACCGCGTGGTCGCGACCGACGCGCAGCAAGGGCCGGCACTCGCGAGCTACGCGCAGTCGAAGGGCGTGAAGAGCGTCGCGGTGATCGACGATTCGACCGCGTACGGCCAAGGCCTCGCGAACGAATTCGAGAAGAAGGCGAAGGCGCTCGGCCTGAAGGTGCTGTCGCACGACGCGACCAACGACAAGGCCGTCGACTTCCGCGCGATTCTCACGAAGGTCAAGGGCGAGAACCCGGACGCGATCATGTACGGCGGCATGGACGCCACCGGCGGCCCGCTCGCGAAGCAGGCAAGACAGCTCGGCCTGCGCGCGAAGATCCTGTCCGGCGACGGCGTGTGCACCGACTCGCTGGCCGATCTGGCCGGCCCGGCGGCCGACAACGTGCTGTGCTCGCAGGCGGGCGCCGCGCTCGAGAAGATGCCGGGCGGCGCGGCGTTCCTCGCGAAGTACCAGAAGCGCTTCAACCAGGGCATCAAGTTCGATGCGCCGTTCGCGTACGACGCGGTCTACATCGCGGTCGACGCGATGAAGCGCGCGAACTCGACCGACCCGGCGAAGGTCCTCGCCGCGATGCCGTCGACGAAGTACGAAGGCGTGATCGGCACGACGACGTTCGACGCGAAGGGCGACCTGACGCACGGGATCATCTCGATCTACGGCTACAAGAGCGGCAAGAAGACCTTCCTCGACCAGGTGAAGATGTAACCCGCCGCGACGCCGGCACGACGGGCACGCCACCCGTCGGCGCCGGCGCCGCCCGGGTCGATTCGCGTTTTGCGGAGATGAAGCGACATGTGTGCAATGGCGTATGCGGAATTTCAACAGGAGTTGAAGAAAGCGCAGTTGACGGCGCGGGAATTCGCCCGGCTGATCCGGATGAACGAAAGTTCCATCACGAACTATTCGAGCAAGGGCACCGTCCCCTCCCACCTCGCGGTCATCGCGACCCTCATCGGCGCGCTCGCCGCGCACGAGATCGATTTCCGGCACGTGATCGGCAACACGGCGATCGAACCGAAACGCCCGCGCGGCGTCGGCGCGTTTCCGGCTGCGGGCAGCACGCCGGCCGGAAAAAAGAATCGCGGCGCGTCGTGATCGGCCGGGCCTGACAGCGGCACGCTTGATCGACACCGCGACATCCGGCGCTGCCTGGGGCAAGTAAACGGCGCTCCATTGTTGCGGGCCGCGCGCGGCCCGCATCGCAATGCGTACCCGTCAGGCAGCGGTCTGATCCTTCTCGAGCAGCGCAGCCAGCGCTGCCCGTTCCGACCAGTTGCTGCGACCGTCGCGTCCGGACGCACGCTGCGCCAGCGTAGCCGCCCCGACCACGCCGGTGGCCAGCACGCTGCAGCGGCCCCGCCCTTCGGTGAGCCGCGCCTCGATGAACACGACGCTGGGCGAGCGGCGCATCGCCACGCATTCGACGACGGGGTAGGCCGTTCGGACCGGCTTCATGAACTGGATCGACATCTGGACGGTGCCGCAGGTGCGGCCGCGCATGTGCAGCACGCCGGTCACCGACATCGCGCAATCGAGCAGGCCCGCGATGATCGCGCCGTTGAGCGCGTCCGTGCCGAGTCCGCCCTCGTGCGCTTGCGTACGCGTCACCAGCGCCAGTCGAACGATCCGCGGGTCCGACAGGTCGAGCGACGCGCCCAGATGGTCGATGATCGGCATCGCACCGAGGCACGCCTGCCATTGCGCGCGCGCGTCGGCCGGCCCGGGAATGTCGAGCGCCTCGGCGGCCCAGCCGGCATGGGACGCCGTCATCGCACTTCCTCGGGCTGCCGGGCCGGCATTCGGGCCAGCGGCGCGGCATCGTCCGGAACATCGGCTCGCGGCGCCTCGCGAAACGGCGACCAGATGAACTGCTTCCAGTAACACTCCGCCACGCCGACCCAGTTCCGCAGCGACTCGATGCTGTCGAGCGACTTGTCGAGGCTCACCATCAGCCAGCTGTAGACGGCCTGGCTGTCGCGGCAATCGCCGCAATGCCCCGACGTGCAGCACAATTCGACGGTCTGAAGATCCGGCTTCCACGTGTTGAACATCGGCAACGCCGCGTGGCCGTTCGTCAATCGTTCCACATTGCCCGGATGGTCCTGACTCACGCTCGGGCACACGTCGTAGCCGAACTCGCCACACCATGCGCGGCCGGTGACGATTGCCTCGATATGCGCAGGATGATTCAGCACGGTGTCCGGATAGGCGCGTGCGACGCGCAGCATTTCGGCCAGCAGGCGCCGACCGTTTCCCATCCGCAACGGGTGGCCCGTATCGTACTTGCTGTAGAAGTTGAACGTGACGACGTTGCCGTTGTCGCGAATGCGCCGCACCGTCGGTTCGATATAGCCGATGCCGTCTTCCGTCACCGCGAATACGAATGTGGCGCGCGGATCGTCCCGATAGTTGTCGAGCGCCGTGTCGAACAAGCCTTCGAATCGGCTGCCGCCCGGCCGAATCGCGCGAAGCGCGTCGTCGAGCGGGCCGCCGCCGAACAACGAGATGAACACCGTCACGCGCTCGAACGGTTCAATGTTCGGCAGCGGCTTCAAGCCGTTCGTCGAGATCGACACGTAGCGCATTTCGTCGACGAAAGCCTCGATACGGTCGCGAAACCGCGTCGGTTCTCCGCCGATCAACAGCGCGCAGTTCACGCGCCGTTTGCGTTCGGCGGCGACGAACGCTCGCCATTGCGCGATCGACTTCACTTCCTGCGACTGCTGGTCATGACCGAACTCGAAGAACCAACAGCCCTTGCACCGGATATTGCATGCATTGGTCAGGTGATACTCCGAGGCGCGGACCAGCGACGAAAAACGCCGGACCTCGTTGAAGCGGACGGCCAGCGCCGGATCCTGTTCGAGCAGCGCCGGCAGCCGTTCGGCGATCAGTTCCTTGCGCCGCGCCTTCATGTCGCGTGCGTCGATCATGACAGGGCCCCGTTGCGGGATGCCATCTCCGGCACCACGAGCCCGAGCGCGCCCAGTTTCGGCAGGATCTTGCGGACGAAATGGCGTCGCAACTCGCCGTTCGTCGTCTTTCGCAGCCCCCACTTGACGTACAACGCGGACCGCTTCGATTCGTCCCGCCCGAACAGCCCGAGGATATGCGGCCACAGACGGTCGAGCGCCTGTTGGGCCTGCTGCCGTCCCGCGTCGGATGCGCATGCGTCGCGAATGATGCGGAACCCGTGCGCGACATGGACGTGCTCGTCCTTGATGATCTGCTTTACGAAAATCTCGCTGAACGGCGCGTAGCTCGACTCCTGAAACTCGAGCAGATGCTCGAGCACGACCGCCTCGCCCAGGAACGAGAAGATGCCCCGTTCCATCCAGTTCCGTACGCCGCGCACCAGTTCGTTCGCGTAATACGGACGCGCCTGGAAATGCTGCGTCAGCATCGCGCTCGTATCGACGTTCAGGCCCGCCAGCACCTCGGCGCTCAGTTCGTAGTGCCGCACCTCCTCGGCCGCACGCTCGCAGCAAACGAATTTCTCGTATGCATTCGGCGCAAGGTTGTAGAACACCTGCGTGTAGTCGTCCGCGCCGGTCAGCTCCCCTTCAGTATGTACCATCATCAGATGCGTGGCGAGCGTCCGGTATTCGTCTGGCATGTTTCTGAAATCTTCCGGTGTCCTCACTGCATTCTTTCCGATCACCGGGGATGCCGCTTGCAGGGTCTCCACGTGTCGTCTCCTGGGTTGTCTTCTAGGCGATCCGTTCGGCGGTTGATGTCGATGCCCGCTTCACCGCACCGCCGCCGGCCGACGCCGGCGGCTCGCCGAGGATTTCGCGCAGATGCGCAAGCACCTCCGCGCGATGCGAGTCGATGAAAAAATGCTCGCCGTCGAACACCCGCACTCGGATCGGCAACGACGAATACCGTTGCCATTCGCCCAGATCATCGAGTGCGACCAGCGCATCGTCGGCACCGGCGAGCACATGGACCGGCACCGGCACGGCGCGAATCGCCGCACGCCAGGTTTCCCTGCACTCGAGGTCCGCACGGATCGTCGGCAGGAACAGATCGATGAAGGCATCCGCATCCAGCATCCCCGCAGGCAGCCCTTCCAGCAGATTCAGTTCCTGCACCAGTTCGTCGCGAGGCAAATCGTGCAGCCGGCGCCGGCGTCGCGACGGCAGATGCGGCGCCGCGCATCCGGACACGGCAAGGGCCGACGGGGGCATGCCGAGGTCGACGAGCCGGCTCGTCAGCTCGAGCGCCAGCGCGCCGCCCATGCTGTGTCCGAACAGCACGACGCCTGCGTCGGCGAGGGGAAGCAGGCTTGCCATGACATGGTCGGCGAGCGCGCCCATCGTGCGCAACGGCGGCTCGCCGAACCGCGCGCCGCGCCCGGGCAGTTCGACCGCGCACACTTCGACGTCGTCCGGCAACCCGGCATGCCAATGGGCGTACGCGGAAGCGTTGCCGCCGGCGTACGAGCAGCACACGAGCCGGATGCGCGGCGCTAGGACCGGCATGAAGACTTTCAACGCTGCGGTGGGAGTCATGACTGTCGCGGTCGGGGTGGGGGTGGGGTTCATCGGTCGATCACGCGCCGATCACGCGCCGGACGCGTACGTCACGCAGGCGAGCCGGTATGCCGCCTCGCTTCCCACAGCGCTTCCATGCGCGCGGTAATGGCCGGGAGCTGATCCCGCGTCACGCAATACCTGACCGTACGCAGCGGCGTGCGCAGGATCGGCAGATCGAACACGCCCTCTCCTTGGGCATCGATGCCGAGCCGCGTCTTGACCCGATTGGCGCCCACGTTGTCGGCCGGCGACTCGAACCGGATCGAATCGAGCGAGAAGCGCGCGAAGAATGCCGCCATCGCCTTCACGTACGACACGATGCCGATGCCGAGTCGCCGATGTTCCGGGCTCCAGATATGCGCGTGCATGACGCCGCTGACGTACTGCCCCGGCGCCGCCCCGGCGCGCGGCTCGAGATGCGTCAGTTCGTGCACGCCCACGGTCTGTCCTTTCAGCGCGACGCTCAGGATCGCGTTGCGCGGCATGTCGGCGCGCGTGTCCCGCTCGATATTGAGCGCGAGCATGTCGCGCATCTGACGGCGGCCGGGCAGCCGCGCCGGATCGACGCCCATTTCGATCAGATGGCTGTCGCCGCTGTCGTACCAGTACGCGATGAAGCCGTCGATGTCGGTGCTGTCAAAATCTCGTACCTCAATATCCGCTACGTCGATCACGCCACACTCCATTTGTCGCTTCGCCGCGGTCGACCGGGCCTTTCGTGCCCGCGTCGGGCCATGCCGTGAAGCGGCCGGCCAATCCGTCTGTCGCGATGATGCAGATATCCGGCACCGACCGTCAGCTGTAGTTTTTTGCAGGATGAAACGAATTGCGCGCCGCCACGGTTAGTCGCAGAATGTCTTCCAAATCCGGCCATTCATGGCATCGAGTCCGCAGAGTTGCATCACAGCGGATGGCGCGGCCTCATGGCCTTTTTGGTATCCGAACCAATCCCGTCCGGATCACCGCGATTCAGCCGGATCACCTCCGGCATCACGCCGCACATCGTCGCGCCAACGGCTACTTCCCGCCGCGCGATCCGATCCGTTCCGTATCGATGTCGTTCCGCTTCCGGCCTGCCTTGGCGACGCCGCGCGGCCAGTCGTCCGCCCATGTTTGAAGGTAACGGTCGTCATTCGCGCGCGATGCGCGCATCGGCCGGGACACACGCCAAACAAGGAGGTTGCTCGTGGATCTGAAACCGGACGGACATGCGGTGCCGGCTTACTTCGACACGTGTTCGCACGACGGATACGTCCGCGTGTCCGCTACGCAGCTCGCATCGGTCACGCTCGCCCTGCTCTATGCAGCGCGCGACGAACGCGTACTGAGCGACGCATGGGATCTCGGCCTTCCCGCGTGCCACGCCGGCCATTGCGAATGGATCGATACCAACTGGCGACCGCCGATGACCTTCGGCTGGTCCTGGTTGACGGATCGCGATCGCACTTGCCGAATGTTTCCGAACAGCGTGACCTCCAACGTGATGATCGTCTGCGCAAGAGGCTACGACGTCGGGCCCGACCACACCCGATCGCTGCTCGCGGACTGGATCAATACGCTGCCGTGGACCGCGAGTGTCCGCGCGCATCTCGCACTGCCGGTCCTGTAAAAAATTGCAGTTTCGACGCGTCCTCCATTTCGCATTTAATGCGTACGTCAATTGGAGTTCGCACATGCACCACACCACTATCGGAAACGCGTCGCAACTGTCCGCTTCGAACCTTGCGGCACTCGCGTCGTATCGACACGCAATCTTCATCGAGAAGCTCGGCTGGCAGCTTCCGGTAGTCGATCAGCAGGAGTTCGATCAATTCGATCGACCGGACACGATCCATATCTTCGGTCGCGAGGACAGCGGCGCGATCTGCTCGTGCGCCCGACTGCTGCCGACGACCCGGCCGTACCTGCTGAGCGAGATTTTTCCCGGGCTGATGGGCGCGGCACCGGTTCCGAATGCGCCCGATATCTGGGAACTCTCGCGCTTTTCGTCCTACATCCTCGGTGCCGATTCCAGCGGCCTCAAGCGCGCGCATGCGAATACGCGCAGATTGCTGGCGGACGTCGTGGGTTTCGCGCGGTCGAACGGCGTTCGACGGCTCATCACGGTGTCGCCGCTCGGCGTCGAACGGCTGCTGATGCGTCTGAGGGTTCACGCGCACCGCGCCGCGCCCCCGCAGATCATCGACGGCAAGCCGGTGTTCGCGTGCTGGATCGAGATCGATGAAATCACGTGTGCGTCGCTGGGCATCGAATGTCCGCGCACGACGACGCCGAGCTGAAATCGAGCCGACTTCGGTCCAAAGGCATGCCGTCCCGCGCGACGCGGCGACGCCCTTCCTTCCCTACGATATTCGCCCCATGCAGCGAGAGACCATTCCGGCCTTCGACGGTCGGCCCCTGCGAGTGTTTCATACGGAGCGCTCGACCGGCCGCCGCAACCTGATGCTCGTTTTGCCGTTCGGCGTGCGTCATGCGATGGTCGAACGACTGTGCAACGCGCTCGAGCCGCACTTCAACGTGATCACGTGGGAATCGCGGTTCGTGCTCGACCTGCAGGATGATGCGACCGACGACGCATTCGACGTCGAATACCACGTGCGCGATCTCGTGACGGTCGCCGCGCATGCGAACGACCGCGTCGGACACGACGGCCCGATCGATGTGATCGGCTATTGCTCCGGCGCCGGCGTCGGCCTGCTGGCCGCCGCCCGCTACCCCGACAGCGTCCGCCGGCTCGCGCTGGTGTGCGGCGAATTCATGCTGAAGCCGTCGGTCTGTCCGCCGAGCAGCTTCCAGCGCGAAGTGGACGTGCTCCTTCCGGTCGCGGCGACGAGCCAGGAAATGGCCGGCATGCTGTTCGACAAGATCTCGTCCGGCCGCAGCGCGCCCCAATCCGAATTTCATTCGTTCATCTCGGTTCCGTTCTCGAGCGCGGCGCACCTGCACCGCTACGGACTGAACTACGTCGCGTACCGGCGCACCGACTTCCTCGGCGCAGCCGGCACCGTGACGCAGCCCACGCTCGTGATCGCGACGCGAAGTGATCGACAGGTGCTCCCGGAAAGCGCACACATCATCGTGGCGCACCTGCCGGACGCGACCGGCGTGCACGAATTCGACGGCGACCACTACGAGCTGTGTCGCGCGCAACCGGCCATGACCGACACGCTGCTGCAATTCTTCGGAACGCAAGCCAACCGATCGGAACCTGTTCAATGAACCACTCGACCATCGACGGCCGCTTCGCCGAGCAGGTGCGCCGCACGCCGGAGCGCATCGCACTGGAGGGAACGGCGCACACGGCGCCGCTCACCTACCGCGAACTCGACCGTTGCGCGAACCGGCTTGCCGCGGTGCTTGCCCGGCATGGCGTGACGCAGGGCGCGCCCGTGCTGCTGATGCTGCCGCGCTGCGCGAACGCCGTGATCTCGATGCTGGCGATCGTCAAACTCGGCGCGACCTTCGTCCCGCTCGATCCGAACTACCCCGCTGCGGTCAAGCACGCGTACACACGTGACAGTGCGGCGCGGCACGCGATCGCGGCCGCCGGCGACGACACGCTGCGCGAGTCGGGACTGTCGGTCATCCACGTCGCCGATCTCGCGAACGACAGATCGGCCGAGGATGCCGAAGATGCCGACGCTCCGCCGCCCGCCGCGTCGCACGGTGGCGACGCGCCGGCCTACGTGATGTTTACCTCGGGAAGCACCGGCAAGCCGAAAGGCGTCGTGGTGCCGCATCGCGGCGTCGTGCGGCTCGTCGATCGGCCGAACTACATCGCGATCCAGCCGGACGATGCATTCCTGCTGCTGTCCCCGATCACCTTCGATGCGTCGACGTTCGAGATCTGGGGCGCCTTGCTGAACGGCGCGCGCCTCGTGGTATACGACGGCGCCATCTTCGATCCCAATGCCGTTTCGCAGTTGATCCGCGAACAGCGCGTGAGCGTGATGTGGCTGACCGCCGCGCTGTTTCATCTCGTCGTCCGCCGCTATCCGGCCATGCTGACCGGCGTGCGTGTGCTGCTGGCGGGCGGCGACGTGCTGCATCCGGACGCGGTCAATGCCGCTCTCGATGCGTTCCCCGGCATCACCATCGTCAACGGGTACGGCCCGACCGAAAACACGACGTTTACGTGCTGCCACGTGATGACGCGCGGCAACCGGCCCGACGGCATCGTACCGATCGGCACGCCCGTGACCGGCACGTCGGTGCATGTCGTGCGCGGCGACGGCGATCTCGCGGCCGTTCCGGACGGGCAGGAAGGCGAGCTCTATACCGGCGGCGACGGCGTCGCGCTCGGCTATCTGAACAAACCCGACGCGACACGCGCGGCCTTCGTGCCGGATCCGTCCGGGCCCGGCCGGCTCTACCGCACCGGCGACATCGTCCGGCGCCGTGCGGACGGCACGCTCGAATTCGTCGGCCGGCGCGATCGGCTCACGAAGATCCGCGGCTACCGCGTCAGCCTCGACGAGGTGCAGCAACTCGTTGCGCGCTTGCCGTGCGTGGAGGAATGCGTCGTCCAGGTTCGCGAAGACCCGAACGGCGAAAAGTCGCTGGTCGCCACGGTACAGACCAACGAACAGCGCGACAACATGCCCGCGTTCATTCGCGGCGAACTGCGCAAGCTGGTGCCTGGTTTCATGATTCCCGACGCCATCGCCGTGTGCGCCGAACTACCGGTCAACGCGAACGGCAAGGTCGATCGGGTTCGACTCGCAAGTCCCATCTGAAAATCCGGAGAACGTAATGACTGAAAAAACTGTTGCCATCCCCGACCTGATCGCCTCGACCTGCCGGGACACGCTCGGCTTCGCCGACCTGCGCGGCGACGAGGATTTCTTCGACCGGGGCGCCAGCTCGCTGACGATCGTCGAACTGCAGATTCAGGTCGAGAACCGGCTGCAGGTGCGGGTGCCGACCAGCAAGCTGATGGCTGCGCCGACGATCGACGGCTGGGCCGGCATCTACGAAGCAGCAGCAGCCGAACTCGCGTAAGCGCGTGCGTCATTTCCCGAACACCGCTTCGTCCCTTCGAAGCGGATGCATTTAATCGATTCGACCAGGAGCACCTCCATGCAGAACTTTCGACTGACGCCCGAGGAAATCGCCACTTTTCGCGCGCAAGGCTACATCGGCCCGTTCACGCTGTATTCGCCCGAGGAAGCGCGCGAACGCTACAGGACGATCCGCGCGCAGCTGTTCGATCGTGAATACGCGGTCTACGACCTGCCGCCGACGAGCCCGATCGCCAATTACGATCGCCACCTCGACGTCAATCTGCTGAGCGAGCATATCGGCCGGCAGGAAATCGTCCAGCGGCTCAACTCGATTCTCGGGCCCGACGTCATCTGCTGGCGTTCGGAGATGTTCCCGAAGTATCCGGGCGACGAAGGGACCGACTGGCATCAGGCCGACACGTTCGCGCATGCGTCGGGCCAGCCGCAGATCGTGTGGCCGGGCGACCAGCGGTTCGGCGGCGCGATCACGGTATGGACGGCGCTGACCGACGCAACCGAGCAAAACGGCTGTCTGCGGTTCGTGCCGGGCACGCATGAAGAGATGTTCTACGACGAGTCGAGGAAGATGCAATTCGATCCGTCCAACATCAATGCCCTCGAGAAGGACGGCATCAAGCGCGGCTTCTTCGGCTACGACTATCGCAGCCTGCAGAAGGATCCGGACTGGAAACCGGACGAGAGCAAGGCCGTTTCGATCGTGATGAAGCCCGGCCAGTTCGTGATCTTCTGGTCGACGCTGATGCACTCGTCGTTTCCGAACTCCACGGTCGACCAGACCCGGCTCGGCTACGCGAGCCGCTACGTGCCGGCCGCGGTCAAGGTCTATCCGGACACCAACACAGTCGACGAATACGGCAGCAAGATCTCGCTCGACAAGTTCGGCGTCGTGCTCGTATCCGGCGAGGATCGATTCGGGCATAACCGCCGCGTCGAGCGCAACGCACGCGGCGTGAGCTTCGCTCAGCAACCTTCCTACGCCTGACCGACCGCACCCGCGGCCATGAAACCGGCGAACGGCGCGGCGCGCCGTTCGTCATTCGACCGGTGCCAACCCATGATCCAGCCTATCGAGATACCTCATGTCCGGCGCGTCGACCACGTCGTCGCGTCCGTCGTGGCGAGCGTCCTCGGCCGCGACGCCGTGACGCCCGACGACGACTTCTTCACGATCGGCGGCTCGTCGATTTCCGCCGCGCTGGTGAGCACCCAGCTCGAGCGGCAGCTCGGCCGCGACGTGCCGGTGCGCCTGCTGTTCAAATATCCGTGTCTTCGCGTCTTCAGCGAAAAACTGCTCGAATCCATGAGTGTGGCCGCACGGTAGTCCCGAGATCACTGTCCTGAATCGCCTTCTCCTCGGAGGAATTCGCTTTGAACAAGCACTATCGCGCTGAAATCTACGATTTCGACAAGCAGGTCGAGCGCGCGGATCTCACGCTCGCCGATGCCGCATTGCTGATTCGCGATCGCAAGGCCGCCGCGGTCCTTGTCGATCTGGTCGATCCGAGCGCGCTCGACCGATGGTGGGACGATCCGGCCTTCCCGCCGGTCACGCAGCACCAGAGCTTCGCCGGCGCCGGCAAGTCGGGGCTGGCGATCGGGCCGACCCAGCGGCTGGTGAAAGAGCAGTTGATCCCCGGTCTGATCGACTACTTCTCCTATGCCGGCCGCACGAATGCGGCGCTGCGCGACACGGAATTCGTCAAACTCTGTATCCGCGAGCTCGGCGCCGGCTCGGTTCGGGTCGGCGACTGGGGCGAACTTCCGCTCGTGTCCAAACGGGAATACCAGCCGGTGCCCAACGGGCTCTACAGCGTCCCGCCGCATTGCGACGCGATCCACTTCGGCCGCGAACCGCTGAACTGGCCGATCAAGGACGGTTACGACGAAGGCTACGATCAGATCTCACTCTTCCTGTCGGTCCAGGACGCGGAAAACAGCGCCGGCCTCGTCATGTGGGACTACCGGCCCGCGACGCGCGCCGAGCTCGACGAACTGATGAGCGAATTCGCGCAAACCCGGCGCATCGACCGGCTCGACCGCGTGCGTAGCGTCACCATCAACGGGCGGCCCGGACAACTGAACATTCTCAACACGCGCGTCATGCATGCGGTCGAGCAATGCACGACCGTGCGCCGCACGCTCGGATCGTTCCTGGTCTGGCATGACGGTCAATGGCGGATGTTTCACTGATGACAGACATCGCTTCAACGGCGGGCGGCGACCCCGCGCGCAATCGGCTCGAGGCCGAGATCGCGGCGTTCGAACGGTTCGCCGGGTCGAGCACGATCGGTCGCGCCCGCGTCGAGCGTGTCGAGCGCTTCGGCTTCGTGATCCATCCGCCCCACGCGAACTCGGCACACGAGCCGCGATTCGACCTGTTGTTCATCGCGCTGACGCACGGCAACGAATACGCCGGACTCCCCGTGCTCAATGCGCTTTGCCGCTACGTGGAGGCCGGCGTGCTGGCGCCGTCGGTGTCGATCGGCTTTCTGCTGGGCAACGTCGACGCCGCGCGGCGCGGCACGCGCTTCGTCGAACGCGACTTGAACCGCACGTTCGGTCGCGCCGGGCGCGACACGGCCGACGACCGGCGCGCGCGCGAGATGGAGCCGGTGATGAGGCGCGCCCGCTTCTGCGTCGACCTGCATCAGACGATCGAGCCGTCGGAAGCGCCGTTCTTCGTCTTCAACTACCACCCGACGAGCCTGCAACTGGCGCACGCGATCGCACCGGACACCCCCGTCGTCACGCATTGGGGCAGGCCCTTTTCCACCGCGTCCGCAGGCGGCTGCACGTCGGACGAATTCATCCAGCAGGGCGACGGTGTTGCGCTGAGCATCGAGCTCGGCCAGAAGGGCTTCGGCCTCTATCAGATCGCGGCGGGCGTGCGCGTGTGCCTGGACGCGATCACCACCGTCAGCGCGGTCGTCCACGGCGCTTCGCTGCCGTCCGTCGATGCGTGCGCGAATCCGATCTATACGTGGGCGCACATCGTCCCCTATCCGGACGGCGAGGTCAGCCTCGACGCAGGCTTGCGGAATTTCCAGCCGATCCGGGCCGGGGATCGTCTCGGCACGCGCGACGGTGCGCCGCTCGTCGCCGGCACGACCGGCCTGCTGCTGTTTCCGAAATACCGGCGATCCGAATCCGAGCCGAAGCCCGCGGAGCTTTACCGTTTATTGAGGCAACCGGCATTGTCCGAACTGGGCAAGGGCGACTGCCTTATGCCGCAATCCTAATCATTCCGCATACGTGGAGGCATCATGCAGCATACCTACCCAGCTCAACTGATGCGCTTCGGCACCCCGGCGCGCGCCGAGCGCATGACCATCGCCGCGGCGGTTCACGCGCTCGATTCGGACGAAGCGGATGCAATCGTCATGGATATCGTGCCCGACGGCGAGCGCGACGCGTGGTGGGACGACGAGGGCTTCTCGAGCTCGCCGTTTACGAAAAACGCCCACCACGCGGGTATCGTCGCCACCTCGGTGACGCTCGGCCAGCTCCAGCGCGAACAGGGGGACAAGCTCGTTTCGAAGGCGGCGGAGTACTTCGGGATCGCCTGTCGCGTCAACGACGGCCTGCGGACGACCCGATTCGTTCGCCTGTTTTCGGATGCGCTGGACGCGAAGCCGCTGACGATCGGGCACGACTACGAAGTCGAGTTCCTGCTGGCGACGCGACGCGTCTACGAACCCTTCGAGGCGCCGTTCAACTTCGCGCCGCACTGCGACGACGTGAGCTACGGGCGCGACACCGCGAACTGGCCGCTGAAGCGATCGTTTCCACGGCAGCTCGGCGGGTTCCTGACGATTCAGGGCGCCGACAACGACGCAGGCATGGTGATGTGGGACAACCGACCGGAATCCCGCGCCGCCCTCGACCAGATGCATGCCGAATATCGTGAAACCGGTGCGATCGCCGCACTCGAAAGGGCCGCGAAGATCATGCTGAAGCCGCAGCCCGGTCAATTGACGCTGTTCCAGAGCAAGAACCTGCATGCCATCGAGCGCTGTACGTCGACGCGACGCACGATGGGCCTGTTCCTGATCCACCAGGAAGACGGCTGGCGCATGTTCGATTGAGCGACGGCAATCGTGCTTCGCGCGCGATTCGCTCGACATACTTCCCATCCGCCGGCCGGTTCGACGAACCTGCCGGCCTTTTTCACTTCCGGCGGCCCTGCGCGCCGCCATTTCCGACAACAGGCACCTCCATGAACGACATCGTGCTGGCCATGCGCGCGCGTGGCATCAAGTCCTCCGCAGTGCGCGAGCTGCTGGAATTCAGCAAGAATCCGGACGTGATCTCGCTGGCCGGCGGCATCCCCGCTTCCGACCTGTTCGACATGGACGGCATCGACGACGCACTCGGCGCCATCCTGCGCGACGAGCACCGCGACCTCTTCCAGTATGGCCTCACCGAAGGTGAATCGGGCTTGCGCCAACAGATCAGCAACTGGGCCGGCACGCTCGGCATACCGGCTTCGCCGGAATCGATGCTGATCACGTCCGGATCGCAGCAGGGGCTCGATCTCGTTGCGCGCGTCCTGTTCGACCAGGGCGACCGCGTACTCGTCGAACGGCCGACCTATGTCGCCGCACTGCAGGTATTCCAGTTCATCGGCGCCCGGATCGACGGCATCAACGGCGGCCCGGACGGGCTCGATCTCGATCAGGTCGAACGCGAACTCAAGCGCGGCGGCGTCAAGGCGATCTACCTGACGCCGAATTTCGCGAATCCGACCGGCTACACGATGCCGCTCACGCAGCGTGTCCGCCTGGTCGAACTCGCGCAGCGTCACGGCTGCGCGATCATCGAGGACGACCCCTACGGCCAGTTGCGCTTCAGCGGTGCAGCGATCCCGAGCCTGCTGTCGATCGCTTCGCAGCAACCGGGCGGCAACCGCACCGTGTGCTACCTGTCCACCTTGTCGAAGGTCTTCTCGCCCGGCGTGCGGGTCGGATGGATCGTGCCGCCCTCGGCACTGCGGCCGCCGATGGCCGTCGCCAAGCAGGCATTCGATCTGCACACGTCGACGCTGACGCAGAACATCGTCGCGCGTTATCTCGCGTCGGGCCGCCTGGCGTCGCGCATCGAAGTGCTGCGGACCGCCTACCGCACGAGACGCGATGCGCTGACGAAGGCATTGCGCGACGCATTCGGCAACGACCTGTCGTTCAACGAACCCGAAGGCGGGATGTTCCTGTGGTGCCGCTTCGCGCGGCAAGTTCCGGCTGAAAAGGTGCTCGAAGCGGCCATCCGCGAAAAGGTCGTGTTCGTGCCCGGCAACGCATTCTATGCATCCGATCCGGAGCGCGACACGCTGCGCGTGTCGTACTCGATGCTGGGAGAACAGAGTGCCGAAGAGGCCGCTCGCCGGTTGAAGCGTGCGTGGGACGCCGTCGTTCGCGGTTGACGAAGTCGACGCTGTCGCGGCGTGGCGCGGCGCGCATCCGGATACGCTTCACGGTGCGCGCCGCCCCGTCACTTGCCGACGATCTGCATCGCCGGGGCCGAGCGCGAATGCGCGCGCAGCGTAAGCCGGACGAGCGGCGCGGTCAGCGCCGTCGTCACCAGCGCGAATATGACGAGGATCGTATAGACGCGGGTCGGAAGAATCTGCATCTGCAGCCCGATCGATAGCACGATCAGTTCCATCAATCCGCGCGTATTCATCAACGAGCCGACCAGCATCGCATCGCGCGGCGCAAGCCCCGTCACGCGCGCACCGACGTAGCTGCCGCCGAACTTGCCCGCGAACCCGCCGGCGAGAAACACGCCGAACCACAACCATGAAGACGCATCGTCGATCATCCCGATCGACGCGTGCAACCCGGCGTACGCGAAGAACACCGGCATCAGCACGAGCTTCACGAAGCCCTCGACATTCTCGCGCCACTCCACGTCCAGCCCCGGCACGCGACGCACGAACAGCGCCGCCGACAGCGCCCCGAATGCGCTATGGAAACCGATCAGCGACGTTGCGACCGCCGACGCCAGCACGAAGCAGAACAACACCACGAGCCGGTCGCGCGTCGCGTGCGCCGTTTGCGCCAACCGCATGAGCAGCGGGCGAACGACGAAGCGCGCCAGCAACGCACTCAGCGCCAGAAACACGAGCAAGCTGGCGAGCATGCGCGCGAAGGCCCAGCCGGGCCCGTTCGACAGCGACGCGATCGTCGCCAGCAACATCCAGCCGAGCGCATCCGTCAGCATCGCCGCGGACATCGCGTGCCGCGCGCCGCTCATCGCGCTGAGCCTCAGATCGTCGACGATGCGCGCCATGACCGGCACAGCCGACACCGCGAGCGCGACCCCGCAGAAGAGCACGTACGGCAGCCACGGTGCATCGATCGCAAGCGTGTCCTTCGACACGATCGCGATGACCATGCCGATCGCGGCCGGTATGCACAAGCCACCGATCGCGACGGCGACGGGCACGCGCCACCGGCCGCCGCGCAACGTGACGCCGAATTCCATGTGCAGCCCGAGCTGGAACATCAGCAACACCAGGCCGATCTCACCGACCTGCGCCATCGCCGACGGCGCGTGCGCGCCGAACAGCACATCGTAGAAATCCGGTGCGATCGCGCCGAACAGCGAAGGGCCGAGCAGGAGCCCGGCCGCGATTTCACCGACGACCGCACATTGGCCGAGCCGCTCGGCAACACGGCCGCAGACGTTGCAGCACGCGATCACGAGCATGAGTTGCAGCAACCAGATAGTCATGGAATGCCTCGGGAAAAATCGACTGGCGGAAACGGGGAAGCGGCGCAAAGCCGAAGTGTGGTCGAACGCGGTCGCAATGCGCGCAGTACGCACACGTCGCGATGCCGTCAACCGAATCTCGGCATCGATCCTATAGTGCGGCTACGCGCAGCGATACTGGAAGGACCTACAGGCGGGCGGCATCCGGAGAGAGCCGCATCTGAAGCACGCGCTCAGGCCGCGCGATCGGCCGCACCGGACAACATGCCGTCGCCAACGGACGGCGCGTCGAGAAAACCGTTTCGAATGAAGTTCGCCATTTCCTCGACCAGCGGCGTCGTGCCGGATGGCGGCAGATGCAGGGTCACGGCGAAATCCTGCAACGTGGGCAAACCCTGCGCCGGCCGCAGCATCTGCAGATCGGCAGGGACCGTCGACGCGAGCCATGCGGTCACCGCCATGTCCATTCGGACGGTCGCCTTCGTCGCCTCGATGTCGCCGTTTTCGAACACCGTCCGCCACGCGATCTCGTGCTGCGTCAACGCGTCGAACAATGCCGGGCGGAACACGCACGCGTCGCTGACGATCGACACCGCCAGCGGCCGCTTCAGGTGCGCGCTGCCGCCGACCGCGCCGACCCACGCGAGCGGCTCGATCCGCAGGCGCTCCCCGCCCGGCTCGCTCGCCGGCTGCTCGATCACCGCGATATCGACTCTTCCATCGAGCAGCGCGGCCGACAGTTCGACCGACGCAAGGTTGACGAGCACGATCTCGACGTGCGGATAGTGGTGAGCAAACGCCTTGAATATGCCGGCGAGATAGGTGCCGACCAGATCGGACGGCGCCCCGACGCGCAGCACGCCGGCAAATACCGGCTCGCTCATGTCGTCCCAGATGCGGTCGTTGAGCCGCACGAGCTGCTCTGCCCGCTCGAGCAGACGTTCGCCCGCGGCAGTGAGTTTCAGTCGCCCCTGCGAGCGATCGAACAGCCGCTGGCCAAAGCACTCCTCGAGCCGCTTGATCTGCTGGCTGATTGCGCCCTGGGTCAGATGCAGCGCGTGCGCCGCCGCCGTCATGGTCGAGCGACGCGAAACGGTGACAAATGTGCGTAACAGACTCGTATCGAGATTGCGGGGCATGGGGGCAAATAGAGTATTAGCAACGCTAATAGGCTCATTATAAACATTCCATACCCTAGCTTGCGAAAGACTTTTAGAGTTTGTCAGGCACCCGATCCAGTTTGCGCCAAGACGGATTCCAAAGCCGCCCAGCTCTTCATACGAGGTTGTCCAACCATGTCCCAGACGCTGTTCTCCCTGATCGTGTTCGTCATCGTCGCCACCATCACGCCGGGCGGCGCGACCACGCTGGCGACGGCGTCGGGCACGCAGTTCGGGTTCAGGCGCAGCGTGCCGCTGCTCGGCGGCATCGCGCTCGGCCTCGCATCGCTCGCGGCCATCGCGGCGGCCGGGCTGGCCGGGCTGCTGCACGCGGTGCCGGCGCTGCAACTGATCATGAAAGTGCTGGGCTCCGCCTACCTTCTGTGGCTCGCGTGGAAAATCGCGTCGAGCGGCGCGCCCAAGAGTCACGTGAATGCATCGCAAACGCCAACCAGCTTCATCGGTGGCGCGCTGCTGCTGTGGCTCAATCCGAAAGGATGGACGATGGCGCTCGGCGCGGCCGCGTCGTTCGCGGCGCTGACGCCCGACCCGATGCACCTCGCCGTGATACTCGGTATTGCATTCGGCATCGCAGCGATCTTCTCCCTCGTGCTGTGGTGTACGGCCGGCGTGCTGCTCGGCCGCACGCTGCGGACCGACCGTCATTGGCGCATCGCAAACGTTACGCTGGGGCTCCTGCTCGCGCTTTCGATCGTTCCCATCTGGATCGACTGATCGTGCAGGCATGCCGTACCGCATGAAAGAAGCGACGTGCGCGCAGCCGACGAGATGCGCGTAGCCAACAAGAACAAGCGGCGGTTCGTCGTACCACGCCGTCGACAACGCTCGACTACACCACGATCGAGCGCTTCGCTGGAGATTCGATTCGACGCTTGACGGATCGTCTGCCGGCCGGACGCCGGCGGGGTCGTCGCCGTGCATCGACGACACAACCGGGTCTGCATGACGCACGTGCGGGGAATCCGTGCGTGCAGCCGGCGAAAGCATTCTTGAAACACTTCAGGCGCCGGGGCCAGCGCGCCATTCAAAACAACAAACACAACAGCATCCGGCCGGAACCGGGTGCATCACGTCGGTGGCACTCGAATGGCTTCGCGCTTCTTCCCCGACTAATTCAGCCAGTCGATATCAACACACCGCAGAAACCTCCGAGATCAATGTGTTGCGCGAGGGCTCGAGCTTCCCGGCTCCATGCGCAGCGAACATGTCGTCCGCGCACGCGGCCTGGTCATCGACCGCGTGCGTTTGACACTACACGCTATTTGGAGATTGTTGTGGATGCATGGAGAGAAGACGTCATGACGACGTTGTCGCGCGCGCTGAGCTTCGATGATGTATTCGAAATCGTTGCCGCACAGGCACGCGCGCTCGATTTTGAAATGTGCGCCTATGGCGCACGCGACCCCTTACCCGTGACCCGGCCCACGTTCCGTACACGCAATACCTATCCCGAATCCTGGCAACAGCGCTACCTCGAGGGAAATTATTTCGCACGCGACCCCGTCGTCCGTTACGGGCTGATCTATACGTCCCCCCTTGTATGGCCCGTCGACGCACGCGCCGATGAGCCATTCTGGGAAGAAGCGAAGGCGCATGGTGTTGCGCACGGCTGGTCCCAGCCCATCCGCGACAAGCACGGGCGCATCGCGATGTGGAGCGTCGCGCGCAGCGCCGACCCCATTTCAGATCAGGAACTCGCCGCCACGGAAAGCCGGCTGATCTATCTGGCGCACGCCGCTCACGCGGTGAATTCGCGCCTGGTTGACGCGCCCGCGGGCGCGATGCAAATGGGCCCATTCACCACGCGCGAAAAGGAAGTGCTGAAATGGGCCGCTGACGGGAAGACCGCGCTGGAAATCGCTTCCATTCTTTCCATATCGGAGCGAACCATCACCTTCCACATGCAGAACATCATGGAGAAACTCAACTCGGTCAACAAGACACAAGCGATCGTCAAGGCCGTGTTGCTCGGCATCATCTACTAATCACAAACGGCGCGAATCGGCCTCCCGTACCGGTTGCCGTCACAACGGCATGCGTGCCTGAAGCGCGTGCATGCACGCTATAGGTCCAGCCGCATGCGGAACCCGTCCGCCGTCCCGGTGTCCGGCCTCATGCCGGCACCGGCCATGCCAAACGCATACGCGCCGTGCTCCGCACACTGTCCTCAGCGCGCCTCGCGCCCCCGCATCGACGATTCAACCGGCCGTCAAAGTCCATCACGCACGTGATCGAGCAGCGCCTGCAGCGGATGGCGCACCTGCCGCGCGGACATGCGCTTCACCTGGCTGCGGCACGAATATCCGGTCGCCAGCGCTTCGCCCTGCGCTTGCGGCGCATCGACATGCGCGGCCCACGATTGCGCATAGATCGTCTTCGATGTCTGCAGGTTGCGCGCCTCGTGCCCGTAGGTCCCCGACATCCCGCAGCATCCCGTCGCCTGCACCGCCAGGCGCAGCCCGCGGCGCGCGAACACTTGCGCCCACTGCTTGCCGCTGTCCGGCGCGTTGGTCTTCTCCGTGCAATGCGGCAGCAACCGGTACGCTGCCGATCGATCGCCTGCACCTGCGTCCGCGCCGGCTTCCGGCAGCGCGTGCAGCAGCCACTCCTGCGGCAGCGCGACCTTCGGCACGTCGGCCAGCCCCGTCACCTTCAGGTATTCCTGCCGATAGGTGAGCGTCATCGCCGGATCGAGGCCGACGAGCGTGACACCCGAGCGCGCGAGCGCGGCCAGTTGCGTCGCGTTGCGAATCGCCGCCTTCTCGAACGCGCGAAGAAAGCCCTGCACATGCAGCGCCTTGCCGTTCGGCGCGAGCGGCGCCAGCCACACCTGGAAGCCGATGCGCGCGGCCAGCTCGATCAGCGTCGCCAGCTGCTCGGTGTCGAAATAGCGCGTGAACGTGTCCTGCACGATGACGACGCTGCGCACGCGCTGCGCGTCGCTCAGCGCGGCGAGCGCGTGCGGATCGGCCGGCCGCACGTTCCACTGCCGGATCACGGCCGCGAGATCGAAGCGGCTCAAGAGCGGGCTGTCGACCATGCCGACGTGCCGCTCGAGCAGCGTGCGCACCCAGCCGGCGCGCATCAGCCCGTTGTACAGCGCCGGCACGCGCGCCATCCACGGCATCGTGAATTCGAGCGAGCCGATCAGGTAGTCGCGCACCGGCCGCAGGTAGCGCTGGTGATACAGCTCGAGAAAGCGCGAGCGGAACTCGGGCACGTTGACCTTGACCGGGCACTGACCCGCGCACGATTTGCACGCGAGGCAGCCGGCCATCGCGTCATACACCTCGTGCGAGAAGTCGGCTTCACCGTTGCGCGCGGCGCGGCTGTTGCGCCAGCGGGCCGCGAGACCGCGCAGGAACGGCTGCCGCGCACGCGCCGCCGCGACGACGTCGATGCCGGCCTGTCCTTGCAGGCGCAACCATTCGCGCATCAGCGACGCGCGCCCCTTCGGCGACTGCACCCGTTCGCGCGTCGCCTTCCACGACGGGCACATCGCGTCGTCCGGATCGAAGTTGTAGCACGCGCCGTTGCCGTTGCAGTGCATCGCCGTGCCGTAGCTCTGCCATACGCGCTCGTCGATCTGCCGGTCGTGGTCGCCGCGCGTAGGCACCTCGTCGATCTTCAGCAGCCGCAGCGTGTTGTCCGGCGGCGTCGCGATCTTGCCCGGGTTGAACTGGTTGTGCGGATCGAACGCGGCCTTCAGTTGCTGCAGCGACGGATACAGCTCGCCGAAGAACGCCGGCACATATTCGGAGCGCACGCCCTTGCCATGCTCTCCCCATAACAGGCCACCATGCCGCTGCGTGAGTTCGGCCACCGCGTCCGACACCGGCCGCACCAGCGCGGCCTGCTTCGGGTCCTTCATGTCGAGCGCCGGGCGCACATGCAGCACACCCGCGTCGACGTGGCCGAACATCCCGTACTGCAGCCCGTGACCGTCGAGCAGCGCGCGGAATTCGGCGATATACGCGGCCAGGTTCTCGGGCGGCACCGCGGTGTCCTCGACGAACGGCTGCGGGCGCGCCTCGCCCTGCACGTTGCCGAGCAGGCCGACCGCGCGCTTGCGCATCGCGTACACGCGCTTGACCGCCTCGTCACCGGTCGCGAGCGTGTGGCCCAGGCGCTCGACGCTCGTATCGGTGCGCAGATGCTCGACGAACGCACGCACGCGCGCATCGACGTCCTGCGCATCGTCGCCGCTGAATTCGATCAGGTTGATGCCGAGCGTCGGACGCGCTTCGTCCTGCGGGAAATACTCGGCCACGCTGCTCCACACGAAATCCTTCATCGCGAGCATCAGCACCTTCGAGTCGACCGTCTCGATCGACAGCGGCTTGAGTTCGAGCAGCGCACGCGCATCGCGTAGCGCGTCCATGAAGCCGGCGTAGCGCACGTTCACCAGCACCGAAACCTTCGGGATCGGCAGCACGTTCAGCTTCGCCTCGACGACGAAGCCGAGCGAGCCTTCGGCGCCGCACAGCACGCTGTTCAGGTTGAAGCGGCCGTCCGGTTCGCGCAGGTGCGCGAGATCGTAGCCGGTCAGGCAGCGATTGAGCTTCGGAAACTTCGCGTCGATCAACGCGGCTTTGTCGTCGCTGATGCGGCGCGCGGTGCGATAAACCTTGCCGACCCGGTCCTGCCGCGCGCAGCGGCGTTCCAGCTCGTCGTCCGCGAGCGCGTCGCTGTGCAGCTGCTCGCCGCCCATCAGCACGAAGTCGAGCGCCAGCACGTGGTCGCGCGTCTTGCCGTACGTGCAGCTGCCTTGCCCGCTCGCATCGGTGTTGATCATCCCGCCGACCGTCGCGCGGTTCGACGTCGACAGCTCCGGCGCGAAAAAGAGGCCATGCGGCTTCAGCGCGGCATTGAGCTGGTCCTTGACGACGCCTGCCTGCACGCGCACCCAGCGCTCGTCGGCGTTGATTTCGAGGATCCGGTTCATGTTGCGCGACAGGTCCACGACCACCCCATCGGTCAGCGACTGCCCGTTGGTGCCGGTGCCGCCGCCGCGCGCCGCCACCGCGACGTCGCGGTGCGCCGGCTCGGCCAGCAGCCGCGCGACGAGCCGCACGTCCTCCGCATGCGCGGGACAGATCACCGCCTGCGGCAGACGCTGGTAGATCGAGTTGTCGGTCGCCTGCACGGTCCGGTTCGCATGGTCCGCGCGGATTTCACCGGCGAATCCGGCGGCCTGGAGGGCGGCGAGAAAGTCGCGGTAACGGCCCTCGGGCGGGCTGACGGGACGGGGCAACGGAGCGATCGACATGGGATGAAAGCGCGAGGTGGATGAGGCCGGTGCGCTGTCTCGATCAGAAACATGAGTTTTGAGCAAGATTCCACGCGACGCGGAAATCCAGTATCTTGCGAATCAGCATGAGAAACAAACGAATTCTCCCCCTGCAAAACTTGCATAAAACTCATGAATTACCGTCGCCTTACCCCGTCCATGTCGCTGTTGCTGGTGTTCGAGGCAGCCGCGCGCCACGAAAGCTACACGCGCGCCGCCGACGAGCTGTCGTTGAGCCAGAGCGCGATCAGCCGGCAGGTGCAAACGCTCGAGGACCAGCTCGGCGTGCCGCTGTTCCGGCGTGAGGGCCGCTCCGTGAAGCTGACGGAAGTCGGGCGGCGCTACTTCGTCGAGCTGAGCGGCGCGCTCGGGCGCATCCGCGGCGCGACGCTGCAGGCGATGTCGCACCAGGCCGGCGCCGGCACGCTGCGGCTCGCGACCTTGCCGACCTTCGGCTCGAAATGGCTGTTGCCGCACCTGCACGACTTCTATGCCGCGCATCCGGGCGTGACCGTGCACCTGCATTCGCGGATCGGCGGCATCGACTTCCATACCGACGATCTCGACGCGGCCATCACCGTCGGCGCGGGCGACTGGCCCGGCCTGCACGCGCACCGGCTGTACAACGAGTTCCTGATCGCGATCGCGAGCCCCGACGCGGCCGGGCGCCGCAAGGCCGGCCCGCGCGCGCCGGCATGGGCGGTCGGGCAGACGCTGCTGGGCGTGACGAGCAATCAGCACGCGTGGGCGGAATGGTTCTCGCACTTCGGCCTCGATCATCGCGAGATGCGGATCGGCCCGAGCTTCGAGCTGACGTCGCACCTGATCCAGGCCGTGCGGGCCGGCATGGGGATCGGCCTCGTGCCGAAAGTGCTGGTCGAAGACGAACTGAGCCGCAACGAGCTCGTGTCGATCGGCGACGCGATCACCAGCCAGCGCAGCTACTACCTGGTGTACCCGCCGGAAAACGACACGCTGCCGTCGCTGGTGGCGTTTCGGGAGTGGCTGCTGAAGTCGTGCTGACGCATCGGCAGACGAACAGCGCGATCACGCGCGCCATTCATCGAGAATCTGCTCCGCCAGGTAGTCGCACGGCGGCCGCGCGGACTGCGCGCTGCGCGCCAGCACGACCTCGAGTTCGCCGAGCGGCGGCAGCCCGTGGCTTTCCGAAAGCTGCACGAGATGATCGGGAATGCAGCAGCGCGCGAGCGGCGCGACCGCGAGTCCGGCCTCCACCATGCTCAGCAGCCCGAGGTGGCTCGGGCTTTCGTAAGACATCCGGTACGGGATCTTCTGCCGGTTCAGCGCCTTGACCGCATGATCGCGCGCCATGCTGCCGCCGTGCGTGAAGAACGCGACCGGCAGCGGCCGCTCCTCCCATACGTTCCGCTTGGGTGAGCCGACCCAGACGAGCGGCTCCATCCGGATCAGCTCGCCGGTCACGCCCTTGATGCGCGTGAGGCACGCGAGGTCGACCGTGCTGTCCTTCAGCATCGGCACGAGCGCGCTGCTCGGCTGGCCGATCACGCGCACTTCGACCCGCGGATGCATCGCCGCGAACTTGCCGAGCACCTGCGGCAGCAGCGACGAGATGTAGTCGTCGGGCACGCCGATTGTCACGCGACCGCGGATCTCCGGCCGCACGACCGACGCCCACGCCTCGTCGCGCATCGCCAGCATCCGGCGGCCGTATTCGGCGAGCACGCGGCCGTCGTCGGTGGCCGTGACGTTGCGCGTATCGCGGATGAACAGCGGCTTGCCGAGCGCGTCTTCCAGCGCCTTGATCTGCATGCTCACCGCCGACGGCGACCGGTGCACGGCCTGCGCGCCCTGCGCGAACGATCCGGATTCCGCGACGGCCACCACCATCGCGAGCACATCGAGGTCGAGCTTTTTCATGTCGATTCAGAAAAACTGATTAATCGATTCAGTTTATCCCGTTTTACTGTCTGCCTCCATGGTCGGACAATGAATCCCGTCAGCACTCATTCGATACAGGAAGCGAACAACATGCATACGTCCGGATCGCTCTACGGGTTTCTTGTCATTGGCGGCATGCTCGCGGTCACGCCGGGGCCGAACATGGTCTACGTGATGTCGCGCTCGATCGCGCAGGGGCGTGCGGCCGGGCTCATTTCGCTCTCCGGCGTGATGATCGGCTACCTGTTCTACATGTTCGGCGCGGCGTTCGGCATCACGACGCTGTTCATGAGCGTGCCCTATGCGGGCACCGTGCTCGGCGTCGTGGGCGCCGCCTATCTGCTCTACCTCGCGTGGCAGGCCGTGCGGCCCGGCGGCCGTTCGCCGTTCGAGGTGCGGGCGCTGCCGAACGAGCAGCCGCTGCGGCTGCTCGCGATGGGCGCGACCACCAGCGTGCTGAATCCGAAACTCGCGATGCTGTTCGTGTCGCTGCTGCCGCAGTTCATCGATTACCGGCAGGGCAGCGTGTTCGGCCAGTCGCTGTTTCTCGGTTCGTTGTTGATCGCGGCGTTCGCTTGCGCGAACGGGCTGGTCGCGATCTGCTCGAGCAGCATCGCGAAGTACCTGCACGCTCGCCCGACGCTGCTGCTCGCGCAGCGCTGGGTGATGGGCCTCATCCTCGGCGGTCTCGGCGTGCAGATGGTCGTCGATGCATCGAAGATGGCGGGCGTGGCTTGATTCGGCAATCGCACTATCGAACGAATGCCGTTCGGCGCAGCGCGCGGAAACTCGCGCGCAGTTCTTCCGACAGCGCCTGAGGCTGTTCCCAGGCCGGAAAGTGGCCGCCCCTGGGCAAACGGCTGTAGTGGATCAGCCTCGGATACGCGTTCACCGTCCAACGTTTGGGCGCCGCATATTGGCATACACGCTCCTGTTTGGCAGGTGATCTACATCTGCACTACTGATTGGTTTGCATCCGTGGGAACCGCGCGCCAGCGCGCCTGCTTCATGCGAGATAGCCGGAAATGCCGTCCCACAACAGTTTCACCGCGGTCACCGCCAGCAATCCGTAACAGATCCGGTAGATCAGGCGTTGATCCAGTTTGCCGTGAAGACGCCAGCCGGACATCACGCCGGCCGGAATGGCGAGCAGGCACACGGCCATCAATGCCCAGACGTTCGCGGTCGGCCTCACGATCAGCATCCACGGCACCGCTTTGATCGCATTGCCCACGGTGAAGAACATGCTCGTCGTTCCGGCGTACATCTCCTTGCTGAGGCCGAGCGGCAGCAGATACATCGCGAGCGGCGGGCCGCCCGAATGCGCGACCATCGTCGTGACGCCCGACGCAAGGCCGGCCGTGACGGCCTTCGGCGACGAACGCGGACGAACCGTCAGTGCCGCGCCGCCCCTCACCCACAGGCCGACGAAGATCAGCGTGACCACCGCCATCAGAAGCTCGATGGCGCGATGGTCGAGGAAGCGGAATGCCAGATAGCCGAAGCCGATGCCGGTCACCAGCCCCGGCAGGAGCAGCACGAGGTCCGGCTTCGACCAGGTCGACGGCTTCCAGTAGCGCAGCGCGAACAGGTCCATTGCGATGAACAACGGCGCGAGCAGACCGCCGGCAGTCACCGGGTCCATCACGAGCGACAGCAGCGGAATGCCGATGATCGCGAACCCGCCGCCAAACGCGCCGCGCATGAACGCGATCACGAACACGCCGGCGAACGCGATCAGGATCGTGGTCAGCGTCAACTCCAGGCCCATTGCGGCCGGCGCGGCCATCATGATTTTCTCGCCGGTTCGAACGACGGAGTGGCGGACAACCGCGAAGCGGGTCGCGCCCGCGTCGTCGCCGCACGGTGGATCAGGGCTGCATGCATGCTGCTTCTCCATTGGGTGTGCCGGGGCGATGCCGTGCGCAAGCGCACTGCCGGCCGCATGGGCCGCGCTGGCATTTCAGCCCCGGTACAATCGACTTGATGAAAGCAGAATGCACCGCCGCAACACTCAGTGCAATCAAAACATT
This sequence comes from Burkholderia sp. Tr-862, assembly GCF_011753085.1. Taxonomy (NCBI): domain Bacteria; kingdom Pseudomonadati; phylum Pseudomonadota; class Betaproteobacteria; order Burkholderiales; family Burkholderiaceae; genus Burkholderia; species Burkholderia sp. Tr-862. The sequence continues at coordinate 19,543 of NZ_VWWG01000005.1, read as the reverse complement.
GACCTCAGTGCAATAATCATTGTCATCGGTGCAATCCATGTCGAAATCCGAGTATCTGCAGTTGGCCGACGCGATCGCCGCCCAGATTGCGGACGGCACGCTCAGGCCGGGCGAGCGCCTGCCTCCGCAGCGCCGTTTCGCCGACCAGCATGCAATCGCCGCATCGACGGCCGGCCGCGTCTACACGGAACTGTTACGCCGTGGGCTGGTGGTGGGCGAGGTCGGCCGGGGCACCTTCGTCTCGGGTGAGACGCGGCGCGGCGCGGCAGCGCCGGGCGAGCCGCGTGGGGTGCGGATCGATCTCGAGTTCAATTACCCGACCGTTCCGGATCAGACCGCGTTGATCGCGAGAAGTCTGAGCGGATTGCACCGACCTGCGGAGCTCGACGCCGCGTTGCGCGAGGCGACGAGTACCGGAACCGCGGCCATCCGAAGCGTCGCCGCCGCGTATCTGGCGCAGCCCGAATGGTCGCCGTCGCCGGAACAGCTCGTGTTTACCGGCAACGGGCGGCAAAGCATCGCCGCGGCCGTTGCGGCAGTCGTGCCGACGGGCGGGCGCTGCGGCGTGGAGGCCCTGACCTACCCGTTCATCAAGGGCATCGCCGCCAAGCTGGGGATCACGCTGGTGCCGCTGGCGATGGACGAAGACGGCGTGCGGCCCGACGCCGTGCAAAAGGCACACCGCGAGGCCCGGCTCTCGGCGATCTACATTCAGCCGGCCATCCAGAATCCGCTGGGCACGACGATGAACGCCGCGCGCCGCGCCGATCTGCTACGCGTGCTCGACAAGCTCGACATTCCGGTCATCGAGGACAACGTGTACGGGTTTCTCGACGACGAGCCGCCGCTGGCCGCGCTCGCGCCGGACGCCTGCATCGTGATCGACAGCCTGTCCAAGAAGGTCACGCCCGGCCTGACCCTGGGCTTCATCGTGCCGCCGCCGCGGCTGCGCGAAAGCGTGATGGCCTCGGTGCGCTCGGGCGGATGGACCGCGTCGGGATTCGCGTTCGCGGCCGCGCAGCGATTGATGCGCGACGGCACCGTGGCCGAGCTGGCGAGACTGAAGCGCGTCGATGCGAGCGCGCGTCAGGCACTGGCGATCGAGCGTCTGGCGGGTTTCGATATCCGGACCAACGGCAAGTGCTATCACCTGTGGCTGACGTTGCCGGCGCACTGGCGTTCGCAGGCCCTCGTCGCAGCCGCGGCCAGGCGCGACATCGGGCTGACGCCGTCGACCACCTTCGCCGTGTCGGCCGGCCATGCGCCGAACGCGGTCAGGCTCGCGCTGGCGGCGCCGACCATGGATCAGCTCGATGCCGGCCTGCGCACGCTGACCGCGATGCTGAACGGCCGGGAGGACGATTTCGACCTGACCGAGTGAGCGGCGCGCGGAGGCGCCGGCTCGCGCGCCCGCCCGGCTCGGCATCCGGACAGAGATCGAACCGTCAACGCGAGCCGGCGCGCATCACGCGGCAACCGCCTGCCGCCGCGCTTCGAGTTCGCGCACGAGCGGCAGCACGCGCTGGCCGAAATACTCGACCTCCTCGATGAAATGCAGGAACCCGGCGAGCACGAGATCGACGCCGATCGCCTTCAGCGCGACGATCCGCTCGGCGATCTGTTGCGGCGTGCCGATCAGGTTCGTGCGGAAGCCGTCGTTGTACTGCACGAGATCCTCGAACGTGGATTTCGCCCAGTTGCCCTCGCCTTCCGGCGATGCGCTGCCGGCCTGTTTCACTGCATCGCCGAACGCGTGCACGGCCTCGACGTGCGCGTGCCGGATGATGTCGTCGAGCACGGCACGCGCCTCTTCCTCGGTGTCGCGCGCGATCACGAACGCATTGACGCCGATCCGCACGCGATGGTTGTTCGCCGCGGCCTTCGCGCGAATGTCGTCGATCTGCGCCTTCAGGTTCTCCGGTGTATTGCCGTTCGTGAAGTACCAGTCCGACACGCTCGCCGCGTTGTCGCGCGCCGCGCGCGAGCTGCCGCCCTGGAAGATCTCCGGATGCGGCTTCTGCACGGGTTTCGGGCTCAGCGTGTAATCGTTGAAGCGGTAGAAGTCGCCCTTGAACGTGAAGTTGTCCTGCGTCCAGATCCCCTTCAGCGCCTGGATGAACTCCTTCGAGCGCCGATAGCGTTCGTCATGCTCGAGCCACGGCTCGCCGATCGCGGTGAATTCGCCCTTGAACCAGCCGCTGACGACGTTGATCGCGATGCGTCCGTTCGAAATATGGTCGATCGTCGCGAGCTGCTTCGCGACCACGGCCGGATGCCACGGCCCCGGCAGGATCGCGGCGAGCACCTTGAGCTTCGTCGTCGCGTGCAGCAGCGCCTGGCTGAACGAGACCGATTCGTGCTGGTATTCGGCGCCGTAGCCGGCCGTGAAACGGATCTGGCTCAGCGCGTAGTCGAAGCCGGCCGCCTCGGCCGTGCGCGCGAGCTTCTGGTTGTATTCGAGACTCCAGTCGGTACGCTGTTCGATGGTGCTGACGACGAGGCCGCCGCTGACGTTCGGCACCCAGTATGCGAATTTGACGCCGTCGGCCGAGGGTTCGTGAATGCTCATGAAAGGTCCTGATGGAAGGGGAAAACGGGTTACGCAGCCACGGCGGCAAGTGCGCGCGGCCGCAGTTGCGGCACCGCACGGTCCACCGCGAGCGCGATGCGGGCGCGCAGCGCGGGGTTCGCGATCTCGTAGCCGTCGAAATCGCTTTCGGCCGCGTACACGCCGATCGGCAGCGTGCGCGCCTGGAAGAAGCTGAACAGCGGCCGCAGTTGGTGGTCGATCACCAGCGCGTGGCGCTCGCTGCCGCCGGTGGCCGCGAGCAGCACCGGCACATCGACCAGCGATTCGTGATGCACGAGGTCGAACAGGTGCTTGAAGAGGCCGGTGTACGACGCGCGATACACGGGGCTCGCGACGATGAGCGCATCGGCCGTCTCGATCGCGCGGATCAGTGCGTCGAGATCGGTCGGTACCTGCGCGCGCTTCAGCGCGCCGGCCAGCCGGTTGCCGATCTCGCCGAGTTCGATCAGCCGCGTGTCGATCGGCAATGCGTCGCCGAGCGCGGCAACGATCGCGTTCGTCAGTGCCAGCGTGCGTGATGGTCGTTGCAGCCCGCCCGACAGGGCGACTACGTTGAGGGTGTTGCTCATGCCATGCGTTCCCGTTGTCGAGCTGCGCGTTGTCGCGCCGATACGGTGCCAGGGTCGCAAGGAGCGTGCCATCGTCGACGGTTGCGCGATCGTCCAATCATCTGCATCACGAAGTTTTCCTCGATCGCCCGCCGGGTATGGGTTCCGCGGCCAATTGAGCAGCCATGGCAAGCGTTCCAGGAAGCGCCTCACATCGATATTCCACAGCGAGATGAACCGGCGGAAACAGCGTTGCTGATGCGCTGCTGCTCAGTCAGCAGTTTTGCGCGCGGCGCGCGTCCGATCGCAGCGGTCAGGCACCGTCGTATCGAACACGATGACGTCGAATCCGCTGTCGCCGCAACGCGCTCGCGCGTCGCTGCATCCTGCGCAGCAATCCCGCTTTCGTTATCAGAAATCGATCCTTCCCGCGCGACGCAAAACACGGAACACTCTGCTGACCAGGCAGCAACCGGACCGCGGCGCCCGTCGGCGCGGGTCCGCCTGTTCGAATGACTCACGCCTTCATCGCCATGACCTCCCTGTTTGCCACGCCGCGTCCGGTCAATCTTCGTATCGTCGCCGCTCAGCCGGACGAATCGCGCACGCGGTCGCGTGGCGCGCCCGTTCTCGCCGGCTCGGCACATCACGCGGCGGATCGCACCCGTGCGCACGTGTTCGTCGATCCGCGTTCGCTCGCGCTGCTCGAACGCGTGCGGCGCGTCGCGCCGAGCGACGCGAACGTGCTGATCGCCGGCGAGACCGGCACCGGCAAGGAATTGATCGCGCGCCACGTGCACGACGTCAGCCATCGCGGCGACGGGCCGTTCGTCGCCGTGAACTGCGGCGCGCTCTCCGACACGCTCGTCGACAGCGAACTGTTCGGTCACGAGAAAGGCGCATTCACGGGCGCGGTCGGCGCGAAGCCCGGCTGGTTCGAAGCCGCGAACGGCGGCACGCTGTTTCTCGACGAGATCGGCGACCTGCCGCTGCCGATGCAGGTCAAGCTGCTGCGCGTGCTGCAGGAGCGCGAGGTCGTGCGGCTCGGCTCGCGCGCGAGCATCCCGATCGACGTGCGCGTGGTGGCCGCGACCAACGTCGACCTGGAGCAGGCGGTGGCAGCCGGACGGTTTCGCGGCGACCTGTTCTACCGGCTCAATGTCGTGCGGCTCGACGTGCCGACGCTGCGCGAACGTCCTGGCGACATCGTGCCGCTCGCGCGCCACTTCCTCGACACATACCGCGGCCGCCTCGGCCACGGGCCGCGCAGCATCGATCCGCGCGCGGCGCGCCGGCTCGAAGCGCATCCGTGGCCCGGCAACATCCGCGAACTGGAGAACGCGATGCATCACGCGGTGCTGGTGAGTCGTCACGATGCGTTGCAGGACACCGACCTGAACCTGACGTCGTCATGCGCACCGGCCGCGGGCGCGCGGGAAGCGGCGAGTCGTGTGCCCGCTCAGGAAGCGCTCGAACTGGCGCTGTGCGCGCTGTTCGACGACGCGCACGAGAACCTGTTCGAGCGTATCGAGGACACCGTGATGCGCGTGGCGTTCGACTTCAGCCACCGCAACCAGATCCAGGCCGCACGACTGCTTGGGATCAGCCGCAATGTGCTGCGAGCGCGGCTGATACGCGCGAAGGCGATCGCGGCGGTCAAGTAAGAGGAAGCGTGCGGCGACACGCAGTGCCGCGCTTTCGCGAGCGGCGAGTGCTCGTGCCGAGCCCGCCGCGATCCGCGTGCGTCGTCGACCGACGCAAGCGAGGCGGCGCGCGAAGCCGCCACGGCGAGCGACAGTCAGCGAACCGAGCGGCGTCGGGCCGAGTCCCGGCATCAAGCCGCCGAGCAGGCCCACCCCGCCCGAATCGCTCGTCCCGCCATTCGCCGGCCCGTTCCGCACGGCCGTGACCGAAGCGCCAACCAGGCTCACGACGAGCCCGGGAATCGGCGCGACGCTGTTATCGTTACATTCGTGCTACGAATGCATCGCCGTCACCTAACGCCGACTGTGCGGCTCGCCGTTTCAGGTGTGCGTCGCCTATCGTTTACAGCACGCCGCCCGGCCGGCCCCCGCGCGGGTCCGCCGGCCTCCGTCCCACGTCAGGAAACCGTCGCCATGAAAAAGCTCGTGAACCACCCGTCCGATGTCGTGCGCGAAATGCTCGAAGGCATCGCGCGGCAGTCGCCGCATCTCGCGATCCTCGGCGACGAGCACGTGCTCGTCCGCCAGCCGCTGCCCGAGCCGTTGCAGCGCCCCGTCGCGATCCTGTCCGGCGGCGGCAGCGGCCACGAGCCCGCGCACGGCGGCTATGTCGGCGAAGGGATGCTGAGCGCGGCCGTCTGCGGCGAAGTGTTCACGTCGCCGTCGACCGACGCCGTGCTCGCCGCGATCCGCGCGAGCGCCGGCCCGAACGGCGCGCTGCTCGTCGTGAAGAACTACACCGGCGACCGCCTCAATTTCGGGCTGGCCGCCGAGCTCGCCCGCGCCGAGGGCATTCCGGTGGAGACGGTGATCGTCGCCGACGACGTGTCGCTGCGCGGGCGCGTCGAGCGCGGGCAGCGGCGCGGAATCGCGGGCACCGTACTGATCCACAAGCTGGCCGGCGCGGCCGCCGCGCGCGGGCTGCCGCTTGCCCGTGTCGCGGCAATCGCGCGCAACGCGGCGGCCGAACTCGGCACGATGGGCGTCGCGCTCGACGGCTGCACGATCCCCGGCGCCGAGAAATCGGGGTTCAGTCTCGCCGATCACGAGATCGAGCTCGGCCTCGGCATCCACGGCGAGAAAGGCGTCGAACGCACCGCGCCGCTGCCGGCCGATGCGCTCGTCGAGACGCTGCTGTCGAGCATCGTCGCCGATCTCGTGCTCGATCGCGGCGAACGCGTCGCGCTGTTCGTCAACGGTCTCGGCGCGACGCCGGACATGGAACTGGCGATCGTGCTGCGCGCCGCGTACGACAACCTGAGCCGGCGCGGCATCACAGTCGCGCGCGCATGGGCCGGCACGTTCCTGTCCGCGCTGAACATGCCCGGCTGCTCGATCTCGCTGCTGCGGTTGAACGAAGAACGCGCCGCGCTGCTCGACGCGCCGACGCAGGCGCGCGCATGGCCTGGCGGCGGCACGGTCAATGCGCAGATTCATGTGGCCGCGGCGGCCGCGCACGATGAGCCGCTGCCGCCGCTCGATGCGGCCGGTCGCGCGTGGGCCGCGCGGCTGCAGCCGGCGCTGCATGCGGTCGCGCAGGCGTTGATCGACAACGAAGCGACACTGACGGAACTCGACACGGCCGCGGGCGACGGCGATCTCGGCGCAAGCATGCATCGCGCCGCGCAGGCGATCCTCGCGTTGCCGGAAGCCGCGTACGGCACGCCGGCCGGTACGCTCGCGGCGCTGGGCGCCGCGTTGCGCCGCGCGATCGCGGGCAGTTCGGGGCCGTTTTATGCGACCGCGCTGGTGCGCGCGTCGCGACGCCTCGCTACTACCGACGATGCCGACGATACCGCCGAGCCGTCGGCGCGCGACTGGGCCGCGGCGTTCCGCGGCGCGGTGGAGGCGATCAGCGAACTGGGCGGCGCACGCGCCGGCGACCGGACGATGCTCGACGCACTGGTGCCGGCCGCCGATGCGTTCGACCGCGCACTCGACCATGATCGCGACCCCGCGAGCGCATTCGCGGCCGCAGTCGAAGCCGCGGAACACGGTGCGCAGCAGACGGCCGGCATGACACCGCGCGCGGGACGGGCGAGCTATCTCGGCGAACGCGCGATCGGCACGCCGGATGGCGGCGCGGTGGCGGTCGCGTGCTGGTTGCGCGCGTTGCTGCCGCATGTGCGGTAGGCGCCGATTCGGGCGATGCGCCGGCTTCGCGAGCCGGCGTGCCGGGCCGCCGCATCCTCGTCCACGGCACGGGGAGAACCCCGCTCCCCACATCGTCCTGTGACATCCGGCCTCGCTAATCGGCGGGATGACTTTGATCCTCGTCGGCGCCCGCCCGGGCGCATGCTGATAGCGAGGATCCCTCATGCGATACGTGCCATCGCGGACTTCCGTTCCACCGCCGCGTCCGTTCCGGACGAGACGGCTTCCCGCGGCGAGGAGCCGCACTGCCTGCCGCGGGCGATGCGCGTTTCAGGGGTACATCCACTTGCCGCGCAGCGTGACGTCGTTTCGCATGATCCTCGGATGCGGCCACTCGAGTCCCGCACCGCCCAGGATGCCGACGCCGCCCATCAGCACCACGCGCACGGCCATCACCGGTAGCAGGTTTCGCTTGCGCCCGGCAGCGATTAACATCACTGCACTTTCCGTGGATGAGCCCGACCATGAATGATGCTCAAGACAAGGGCACAACCTCGATCAGCCTGGTACGTGAGGCCATTCTCGTGGCGACACAACGGAATCTCGATGTGTCGGCCGTCCTCCAGCACGCGGGGATCGCGGCAGAATTGTTGAATGCACCGAGAGCCCGTGTGCCGGCGTTGGCCTTTTCGCGCCTGTGGGCGGCGCTGGCCGACTTGATGGACGACGAGTTCTTTGGTCTCGACAGCCACCCACTGCGCCGGGGCAGTTACGCGCTGATGTGTCACGCGGCGCTGCATTCGGACAATCTGGAACACGCGCTGCGTCGCATGCTGAAGTTCCTGCGTGCCGTTCTCGACGACATTCATGGGGAGTTGCGCTGCGAAGGCGAGCATGCGGTGATCATCCTGCATGACGATGGGCGGACACGCCGGCTCTTTGCCTACGGGACATGGTTCATCCTCGTGCACGGTTTTGCATGCTGGCTCGCACGCAGACGGATTCCACTGATCGAGATGAGGTTTCGCGCGTCCGCACCAATCGATGACAGCGACTACCGCATGCGCTTCTGCGAGGACGTGACGTTTTCCGCGGAGGAGACCCTGATCCGGTTCGATCGCAGTTTCCTCGACCTCAAACTGTCCGGGACGGAAGCGAGCCTGCGTGCATTCCTGGAGAATGCACCGGCCAATATCCTGGTCAAGTATCGCAATGAATCGAGCACGACGGCCCAGGTCAGGCGCCGACTAAGAAACCAGGCCCCCGACGACTGGCCGGACCTCGACGCGCTCTCGCGGCTGCTGAATCTATCCGCGGCCACGCTGCAACGCCGCCTGCTGGCCGAAGGCACGAACTACCGGCAACTGAAAGACGAATTGCGCCGTGACATCGCAATCGAGTTGTTTTCCAGCACTTCTCTCACGGTCGCCGAAGTCGCGGCACGGACTGGATTTCAGGAAGCCAGTGCTTTTCACAGGGCCTTCAGGAAGTGGACGGGGGCCAGCCCGGGAATGTACCGCCACGGCAAGACGAACGCTTGATCGTACGTCCGAGCGGCCGAAAGGCTCGAGCCTCGTTTCCAAACGAGCGTTGCGCAAAAGCATGGCTGCCGAGGCAAGGCAACGCAAAGCCGTGCAACCGATGAATCGCCTATAGGCGGGCAGCGCCGAAGCAGCATCCCACTCATGCTCCCTCGAATGCTCGGGTGACGGGCAGCCAACGCACGAAGCACCACGAAAACCCGACGTGTCCACAGACCTCACGCAAACTGAGGTCGGCGGGCATGGATTGGTGTGCCGGCCAGGCTGACACTGCAATCGCGTTCGGCAAACCAGAACAAGCCTCGCGCCCCGTTGCGCGGCGGAACCGGAGTTGGCTCCGCGAAAGCCCCGCACTTAATAAACACCGCAAGACAAGCAATCGCTTACTCGGGCCACAGTTTTCCCTTCAACCCGCCACCCAATCAGCGGCGCGAAAAGAAAAATTGCCCTCGATGAGCAGCGCATTGCGGTAGCAAAAAAGATATGGAGACGAGAATGACAACCCGGTTCAGAATCCGCCGAAGCCCGGCTATTGTGAGTGCGCTATTCGCGGCATCAGCCGTTACCGTATCGGGCTGCGGCGGCGATGACGCGGCACCGGCAAACGCCGCGGTCGTGACGGCAGCCGCGAAGTGCAGTGCGTTGGCTGGCATGACCGTTCCTGCCAGCTCGATCGGGTTGCCGACCAGCGGTGCTACTGTCGTGTCCGCGACGCTCGTCGCCGATACCGTTTCTGGTAACCATAATGGTGAGTACTGCAAAGTGCTCGGCACCATTCATCCGGTCGATTTCAATGCGCCCGATATTCGGGCGGAGGTGGATCTTCCGACCAACTTCAACGGAAAAGCGGTCCACTTTGGCGGCGGCGGATTTGACGGCACCATTGCCGATACCGAGGGTTCGCCCGCCGACGGGTTCCTGGCGGGGGCAGAGCCCGCGGGCGTCAGTACGCCGTTGCGCAGGGGTTACGTAACGATGGGGAGCGACAGCGGGCATGAGGGAAACGCCCTGGACGGTTCGTTTGCAGCAAACGACGAGGCACGCGCCAACTACGCAGGCGACCACATCAAGAAGACGCACGATTTCGCAGCCTTCCTCGCAAAGGCACGATATGGGTCGGACTTCGTGCACAGTTATTTCATTGGCGGCTCGAGCGGCGGACGACAAGGCTTGATCGCGGCGCAACGATTCCCGCACGACTACGACGGCATCATTTCGACCTTTCCCGCGTCGGGAATCACGGGACTGTGGCTGCAGATGGGCAGGATCTCGCGATCGCTGCTGGCGCCCGGCGGATACATCACGCCCGCCAAAGGCAAGGCCGTGCTCGCAGCGGTCATGAAGCAATGCGACGCGCTGGACGGTGTGGCTGACGGCATTATCAGCAACCCTGCTGCATGCGTGTTCGATCCAGCAGCGATTCGCTGCGCCGGTGGGGGCGACACCGGCGACAGTTGCCTGTCAGACGCGCAAATCAATACGATGACCACCGCTGGCACACCACTCGACTTCAGCTTCGATCTGGCAAACGGAATTCACACCTTTCCGGGATATAACGCGTTCGCCGGAGCGGACTTTTGGTCGACGCCCCTGGCCTGGGGTAGTTCCGCCGCCGATGCGACGGTCGAGCCTGGGGTGATCGGCAAGACCGCATTTTTTTACGCGTTTCCAAATGACATGCTCCGGTTCGCGGTCGCTCGCGACGCTGCCGCCAGCATTCTGAATTTCAATCCTGCGAACCCGGACTCATTGACCTCGCGCGTCCAGGCCGTGAGTGCGCTCATGGACAGCACCGGCACCGACTTGAGTCAATTCCAGAGCCGCGGCGGCAAGATCATTCTCCAGCACGGACAATCAGACCAGTTCATCCCGGCGCAATTGTCGATCGATTACTACAACAGGCTGGTATCCCGATTCGGGCAGGGGCCACTGGGTCAATTTCTGAAGTTCTACCTGGTTCCGGGTGCAGCCCACAGCTTCGGCGGACAATTCAATGGTTCATATGACGGTCTGACGGTATTGGACAACTGGGTGACGAAAGGAGTCGCGCCCAAAGATCTGACCATCACCGACCTGACTCCGGCAACAGCCGGACGTACCAGACCGATGTGCGAATACCCACAGTGGCCCAAATACATCGGGGGCGACCAGAATCTGGCGGCGAGCTTCTCGTGCTCGAATTAGTGCGGTTCGCCGTGCGCACCAATCGGCTGTGCCGGGCGGTTGGCTTCCGCCCGGAATTGTCCGCGCTGACGCAACCGGGTCCGCACGTTCCAGCCCGATGCCAATCACCACCCTCGTTACGCCCGTACTCAAACGAATAGACGAATAGCCTCGTGCGATGCAGACCGTCGCACGGGGCACGGTTTGTCCGAGGGACTGCGTCAATCCGTCATCACGAGAAGCGATTGCTCCAACTGGCTGCCGCCAGTGGCGTAACGCCGCAAACATCGGTGTCCGATGACCTCATTCAGGTTGAAGTTGACGGACATGGACGGCCAATCGCGTCCGTCTGACACTGGTTGCAACTCGCGCGCATTTCAATGCACGACATTAAATCCAAGGAGACGACATGAACCAGATAGACGTGTACTCACTCGCCGGTCGGGCCAGATTCAATGGCTTTCATGCCCTTGTTCTGTTCTGGTGTGTCCTGATGTTGATACTCGACGGCTACGATCTTGCCGTCGTCGGCGCGGCGCTGCCGTCGATCATGAAGGACATGCGCATCGACGCGACCAGCGCGGGCATCATGGCCGGCTCGACGCTGTTTGGTGTCATGCTCGGGGCCATTTTCCTCGGCACGCTGGCTGACCGCTTCGGACGACCGACGATGATGTGCGTTTGCGTGGCCCTGTTCAGTCTTTTCACTGCGGCCGCCGGGTTGACGAGCGATCCCGTCAGTTTCAGCGTCACGCGCTTCGTCGCCGGCCTGGGCATCGGCGGCGTCTTGCCGATCGTCACCGCGCAGATGGCGGAGCTTTCGCCCAATGCGTTGCGAACCCGATTGGTCACGCTGGTGTTCGCCGGATATTCGATTGGCGGGATTCTGGTGGCGCTGACCGCGAAGCAGCTTATCGGCAGCTACGGCTGGCAATCGGTCTTTTTCGCTGCGGGCCTGCCTGTCCTGCTGATCCCGTTCATCATCAAGACGATGCCCCATTCGATGATTTTCCTGCTCAAACGCGGCCGGCACGACAAACTGCGCGCGGTGCTGAAGCGGTTGGTGCCCGACTATCCGTTGACCGGTCAAGAGCAGTTCGCGGGAGGTTCGTCAGACCAAGCCCAGGACGCCTCGGTGCGACGCCTCTTCCAGGACGGGCGGGGCTTCAGTACCTCGATGATCTGGGTCGCGTTCATGACGGGCCTCTTCATGGTCTACGCGCTCAGTTCGTGGTTGACCAAGCTGATGGCCATGGCCGGATATAGCCTCGGCTCGGCCTTGAACTTCGTGATTGTCTTCAACGTCGGCGCCATCGTCGGTGCGATCTTCGGTGGTTGGCTCAGCGACAAGGTCAACATCAAGCGGGTGCTGATTGCGTTTTACGTCGTCGGGGCAGTGGCGCTGTCACTGATGGGCCACACGAAGTCGACCGGATCGTTGTTTGTCGTCGTATTCGTTGTCGGCGCATCGACACTCGGTACGCAATTGCTGGCCTACGCTTATGCGGGAGACTTCTATCCGCATGCGATCCGATCTACGGGTGTTGGCTTTGCTTCCGGCGTGGGCCGGATCGGCGCGATCGTGGCTCCGGTGCTCATTGGCTGGCTCGTGTCCTTGAAGCTGCCGCTGGAACAGAATTTCATGGCGATCGGCCTGGCTGGCCTCATCGGCGCGGCGGCGGTGACGCTGATCAACCAGACACGTGCCGACTCGCATCGCTCGAACAGTGCGCCGGTTGTCGCGGTTCAGGGTAGCGCGGGCCGCTGACGCTTCTGCCATGGCAACTCAATCGCCGACATTCTTGCGAACAACACGGCTCGTATGAGCTCTACCCTCGACAAACGCCACATGGCTCAGTGCAAAGCATCTTTCAATGCCGGCATCGAAATGGACCGTCTATCTCCTCCTCCGTTGAACTCGTTCGCCGACGTGACCCGAGCCGTCGATTGGGCGCTCGTCACGCGGCGCAGCGTCCGCGCTTTCCTGCCCACGCCGGTTCCTCGCGAGCACATCGAAGCCATCCTCGACGTGGCTCGCTTCAGCGCAACGGGCGTCAACATCCAGCCTTGGCATGTGCATGTCGTGACAGGCGCGATGAAGTCCCGCCTGTCTGCCGCCGTCAACGAGATCAATGACGATCCTGGCCGCAGCGCCGACCTGGACGAGCCCTACGATTACTACCCGCGCGAATGGATCGCACCTTATGTGGATCGCCGGCGCGCGGTTGGCTGGAACCTGTATGGCTTGCTGGGCATCGAGAAGGGTGACAAGGAGCGGATGCACGTCCAGCACGGTCGCAATTACAGCTTCTTCGATGCACCCGTGGGCCTGTTCTTCACGGTTGACCGGGTCATGCGTGAAGGCAGTCTGCTCGACACGGGGATGTTCCTGCAAAGCGTCATGATCGCCGCCCGGGCGCGGGGCCTCGACACCTGCCCGCAGGCGGCGTTCAACAAGTTCCACCGCGTCATCGCCGACGAACTGTCCATTCCCGACAACCAGATGTTGGTGTGCGGAATGAGCCTGGGTTATGCGGATCACGGCTGCATCGAGAACACGCTGGTAACGGAGCGTAGTCCGGTAGGTGACTTCACTACTTTTTATAATGAATGAATGGAGACAACGTCATGAGTGCAACGGCCTATTCTCGTGGCCTCGAGAAGAACGCGGCAAACCACGTTCCATTGACGCCCCTGACCTTTCTCGATCGAACCGCCGACGTCTTTCCGAATCGAACCGCGATCATTCATGGCGACTTCCGGCAGACGTGGGCGGAAACGCGCGAGCGTTGCTATCGCTTCGCGTCGGCGCTCGTTCGGTTGGGGATCGAACCGGGCGACACGGTGTCGATCATCGCGCCGAACACCCCGGCCATGCTTGAGGCCCACTTCGGCGTCCCGCTCTCGGGCGCCGTTCTCAATGCCATCAATTGCCGCCTCGATGCCGACGGCATCGCATTCATTCTGCGCCACGGCGAATGCAAGCTGCTGCTCGTGGACCGCGAATTGGCGCCTCTGGTCGAGAAAGCATTGCAGTCGGTTCCCCATCCGCCGCGCGTGATCGACATCAACGATCACGAAGCACCCGACGGCCCGGCCATCGGGGAAACCGATTATGAGTCGCTGCTGGCGAGCGGCGATCCGGCATTTGCAGGCTGCCGCCCGGTCGACGAGTGGACGCCGATCGCGTTGAACTACACCTCGGGCACCACCGGCGATCCGAAAGGCGTCGTTCCGAGCCACCGTGGCACCTATGTGATGAGCCTGTTGCAAATGACGAACTGGCCGCTCCCGCGTGCGCCGATTTACCTGTGGACGCTTCCCATGTTCCACGCGAACGGCTGGTGCTTCACATGGGCGATTACGGCAGCGGCGGGAACGCATGTCTGTTTGCGCAAGGTGAATGCCGCGCATATTCTCTCCGCGATCACCGACCACGGCGTCGATCATTTTTGTGCGGCACCGATTGTCCTCGCAGGCATCGCGAGCGTGCCCCCGTCGGAACTGCAGCCGTTGCCTCGTCGTGTGCGGGTCTTGACCGCCGGCTCGCCGGCGCCGGCAGCGGTGCTGGAGGCCGTTGGCGCGATGGGTTTCGACGTCGACCACGTCTATGGCATTACCGAGATCGCCGGTACGCCGATCAGCTGTGCATGGCACGACGAGTGGGATACGTTGCCGTCGGAGCAGCAAGGGAGATTGAAAGCGCGACAAGGTGTACGCGCGGCCGCGTTCGAGAACTTGTCGGTCGCCGATCTCGCGACGCTCGAACCGGTCCCCGCCGATAGCACGTCTTGCGGCGAAGTTCTGGTCCGGGGGAATACGGTCATGATGGGATACTTCAAGAATGCCGACGCAACGGCACAGGCTTTCGCTGGCGGCTGGTTTCATACCGGCGATCTTGCGGTCGTTCATCCCGACGGCTATATCCAGATCACGGACCGCTCCAAGGACGTCATCATCTCGGGTGGAGAAAACATTTCGTCCGTGGAGGTGGAGGAGGTCATTTATCGCATGTCCGGCGTGCTCAACGCGGCCGTGGTCGCTCAGCCGGATGACAAATGGGGCGAGACGCCTTGTGCGTTCATCGAACTGAAACCGGATGCCTCTCACATCACCGAGGAGGATGTGATCTTGTTCTGTCGCGAGCGACTGGCGCATTTCAAATGCCCGCGTCGTGTGATTTTCGGCGAGTTGCCCAAGACCGCTACGGGCAAGATCCAGAAGTTCCGTCTCCGGGAGCAAGCGGGCAGCCAGGTAGCGATCACGAGGTTGGCGGGATAGCGCTGTTGGTCCGCTGGGCGCCCATGCGCTGTTTCGCTGAATGACGATTCGGACTGGTCCTTTGGACACGGGGCGTGGCTCGCTCCGGCGGGACACTGTGCCGGGTAAAGCACCCTGACGCATCAAAGACATCGATGACATCGACCGCATCGCCAGCCGCCCGGCAACGGACGGCGGGCGATGTGCATTCCCGTGAACAGCGCGGTCGATGCCCGATTGTTGTCGCCCGGACAACACGATGTGCGCACACGCGGTGCTACTGGCATCCGTCGCCGTTTCTTACAATCGCTCACACGCTCGATCGACATGCGAGCGAAGCGAAGTGCGTGACATTCACGGTCGCGCCCGCGAACCGCGCTGCGCAGTGCGGCTTACCCCACTTGATCAACAGGACGATTGACCATGAACAAATCAATCCGCAACGTACAGCCGGTTACCACCCGCCTCGGCAACGAAGATTCGGGCGAACTCGTCTCTTCCCGCTATGCCGTGCGCATCGGCGACGTCGATGTCGTGCTGATCAGCGACGGCGTGCTGCCGCTGCCGACCTCCACCATGTCCACCAACGTGAGCGAAGCGGACCGTAACGAATGGTTCGACGGCCGTTTCCTGCAACGCGACATGTTCGACTGGGCGCTGAATATCGCGCTCGTGCGCAGCGGCGAGCGCCTGATCCTGATCGACTCGGGCGTGGGCGACGGTTTCGAATACTTCACGCGCGCCGGGCGATCGGTCATGCGTCTGGAATCGGCGGGCATCGACCTGGCTGCGATCACCGATATCGTGATCACGCACATGCACATGGACCACGTCGGCGGCCTGAACACCGACGGCGTCAAAGCCCGGCTGAGCCCGGACGTGCGCATTCACGTATCGGCCGCGGAAGTCGCGTTCTGGAAGAATCCGGATTTCAGCAAGACGGTGATGCCGGAAACCGTTCCGCCCGCGCTGCGCAAGGCGGCCGCGAAGTTCGTCGAACTCTACGGCGAAAACATCGTGCAGTTCGACCGGACCGTGGAAGTCGCGCCGGGCGTGTCGGCGCGCGTGACGGGCGGGCACACGCCGGGACACTGCGTGGTGGACATCGCGTCGAAGGGTGAAAAGCTGACGTTCGTCGGCGACGCGGTCTTCGAAGTCAACTTCGACAATCCCGACTGGCAAAACGGCTTCGAACACGATCCCGAAGCAGCGGTCGACGTGCGTATCGCGCTGTTCAACGAAGCCGCCGAAACCGGCGCGCTGCTGGCCGCGGCGCACGTGGCGTTCCCGTCCATCGGGCATGTAGCAAAGAACGGCGAAGGTTTCCGCTTCGTTCCCGTCACGTGGGACTACTGATTGATGCAGGGCTGACGACGGACGACGTTTCCCGAATCGCCACCCATCAATAGAAAAACGCCGCCGCACTTCCGTGCGACGGCGTCCTCTTGCGCACCAACGCGCACATCAGGACCGCATGACACTCACGCGACGGTTGAACTATTCCGTTGCGCGACCTCGTCCACGGCGTCCTTCACGATACCGACGCTCTCGTCCGCTTCCTCGCGCGCGATCGAGAAATCGACCATTTCGCGCTCGGCCGTATCGAGCATGTCGTTCGACATCGATTCGGTCACGCGCGCGCGGCCACGAAGCTGCCGCGCACGACTTCGCAACGGATCAGGCCCTGCCTTTCGAGTTCCTTGTCGGCATTGGCGACGGTCTGCACGCTAACGCCGAGGCTCGACGCCACGTCGCGCTGCGGCGCGAGCCGCGCGCCCGGTGCCAGCGCGCCGATAGCTCGGTCCATCCCGTCTCGATGTCTCCACCGTTGCTTTCGCATGGCCGCTCAAAAAGACACCCGGAAATTATTGGCCTAGTGCAATCGCGTGCGGAATGCATGATGCGCTACGTTCATTCGGTGTGACCGGTGCGCGGCCGTCCAGGGCGCGCGGCCCGTCGGGCCTACAACGCCCGCCCCCCCGCACGGATCGGCCAACCGCCAGCGGCGATCCCGGTCGCCGCAGTCGGGCCGGTATAGTCTGGTTTGATCCGCCGCGAATTCACAAGCTTACAGCTCGACCAGCCCCGGGCCAGCTGCCCGGATTGCTCGTTGCAGGCTGGCGCCGCGGCGTGCGGCAATGACACCAAGGTGACAAAACCGATAGTTTGCTATCGAATGTTTTTGCCTCTATCATCTCGCCCATGACCAATCTGCACGACCTTCGCCTCGCCGTCAGCAGCCTGCTGGTGCTCACCGCGCGCAAGTGGCGCCGCACGAGCGACGCCGTGCTGACCGCGTACAACGTGTCCGAAGCCTGCGCGACGCCGCTGCTGATCGCCGGCCGCCTCGGTGAAGGCGTGCGCCAGGGCACGCTCGCCGAGCACGTCGGCATCGAGGGGCCGTCGCTCGTGCGCCTGCTCGACCAGCTGTGCGCGGCCGGCCTCGCACGCCGCGACGAGGATCCGCACGACCGCCGTGCGAAGACGATTTCGCTGACGGCCGCCGGCCGCGCGGTCACCGCGAAGATGGAAGAAGACCTTCGCGTGCTGCGCGCGCAGGTGCTCAAGGGCGTCACGCGCGCCGATCTCGAAGCGACGCTGCGCGTCCTGAACGCATTCGGCGCGGCCGATGCGCAGCACCCGGCGTCACGTCCGTCCCACCCCGCCGATTCCGCGTCATGACCTATCCGAGCCTTCGCGACTGGCTGTTCTCGGGCAAGACGTTCGCCGCGTCGATGCTGGCGCTGTACCTCGGCCTGTATTTCCAGCTGCCGCGTCCGTACTGGGCGATGGCGAGCGTCTACATCGTGTCGAACCCGTTCGTCGGCGCGACGCGCTCGAAGGCGCTGTATCGCGCGCTCGGCACCGCGCTCGGCGCGGCCGCCGCGATCCTGTTCGTGCCGCCGTTCGTCGAGACGCCGCTCCTGTTCAGCATCATCGTCGCGACGTGGTGCGGCACGCTGCTCTACCTCGCGATCTCCGACCGCACCGCGCGCAGCTATGTATTCATGCTCGCCGGCTACACGATGCCGCTGGTCGCGCTGCCCACCGTGACCGATCCGTCGACGATCTTCGACGTCGCGATCGCACGCACCGAGGAAATCGTGCTCGGCATCGTGTGCGCGAGCGTGGTCGGCAGCGCCGTGTTCCCGAACCGGCTCGCGCCGACGCTGATCGAGCGCACCGACGCGTGGTTCAAGGACGCCGCGTTCTACGGCCGCGAGACGCTGTCCGGGCACCTCGCGGGCAAGGCGCTGTCCGCGTGCCGGCAGCGCCTCGCCGCGACCATCACCGGCCTCGAATTCCTGCTGAGCCAGCTGAGCTACGACCACGCGCACCCGCACGTGCTCGCCCGCATGCAGGCGCTCGCGGGCCGGATGCAGCTGTTCCTGCCGCTGATGTCGTCGCTCGCCGATCCGCTGATTGCGCTGATGCGCGACCTGCACGTGCGCCCGCCCGCGCTCGACGCGCTGCTCGCCGACGCCGCGAAGTGGTTCGACGCGCCGCTGCCGGCCTTGAAGGCCGGCACCGAGGGCGCGACGGCCGACGACCCGGTCGCGGACAACCTGCGCGCGCGCATCGCCGCGCTGCAGCCGCCGGACAGCGCGCTGACGAGCTGGGACGGCGCGCTGCTGTCGAACGCGCTGTGGCGGTTGCGCCAGGTCATCGACATCTGGCAGGACTGCCGCTCGCTGCGCGCGCTGATCGCGAACGAGTCGGGTGTCTGGCAGCCACGTTACCGGCACTGGCGGCTCGGCGGCACCGAGCGCTTCTTCGATCGCGGGATGATGCTGTTCTCGACGCTGACCGTGGTCGGCGCGATCGTGTTCGCTTGCTGGCTGTGGATCCAGTCCGGCTGGCACGACGGCGCCGGCGCCGTCACGCTCGTCGCCGTCGCGTGCAGCTTCTTCGCGGCGCTCGACGAGCCCGCGCCGCTGGTGTTCAAGTTCTTCCTGGCCACCACCGCGAGCGTCGTGTTCGCGGGCCTGTACCTGTTCGCCGTGCTGCCGCACGTGCACGACTTCGCGATGCTCGTGCTGATGTTCGCCGGCCCGTTCATCCTGATCGGCACGCTGCTGCCGCGCCCGCAGTTCAACATGGTGACGATGCTCGTCGCGGTGAACACCGCGACCTTCATCAGCATCCAGAGCGCGTACGAGGCCGACTTCTTCGTGTTCCTGAACAGCAACCTTGCCGGCGTCGCCGGGCTGCTGTTCGCATACGTATGGACGCGGGCGACGCGGCCGTTCGGCGCGGAACTCGCGGTGCGGCGACTGCTGCGCTCGGGCTGGGAGGACGTCGCGCGCTCCGCGTCGACGCAGCCGCTCGACGATCAGCGCAACCATGCGTCGCGCATGCTCGATCGCGTCACGCAACTGTTGCCGCGCCTCGGCGCGTCCGACGACCACCGTCATCCGTCGATCGAGAGCTTCCGCGACCTGCGTATCGCGCTGAACGCGCTCGACCTGCGCCGCTCGCGTCGCAAGCTGTCGGGCGACGTGCCCGACGCGATCGACCGCGTGCTGGCCGGCGTCACCGATCACTACACGCGCTGCGCGGCCGCGAACGCGCGCCAGCCCGCGCCGCCGGCACTGCTCGCGTCGATCGACGATGCGTTGCAGCGCGTGGCCGGCCGCAACCTGC